>CANHTV010000071.1 GCA_947463285.1 Verrucomicrobiaceae bacterium
CGAGCGCCGCACAGACGCGGATCTCTTCTCCTTCACCACGGGAGCTGGCCCTGTCAGCTTCACCGCCACACCATCGGTGCCATCGCCGAATCTGGACATTCAGCTCGCGCTTTATGACGGTCTCGGCAGTCTCGTGACCTTTGTGAGCCCCACCACCCTCGGCGCCACACTGAGCACCACACTCTCCCAGGGCACCTATTACCTGGCAGTCGATGGCATCGGCACAGGTGATGCACTCACCGCCTACAACGACTACGGCAGCCTCGGCCAGTATGAGCTCACTGGCAGCATCATCCCCGCCACAGGTGCTGCACCGATCGCCGTCGCAGATAATTCAGCCCCCCTCAGTGGCACCGCTCCTCTGGCCGTCACCTTCTCCAGCAATGGCAGCTATGATCCCGATGGCAGCATCGCCAGCTACAGCTGGGACTTCGGCAATGGAGCCACCTCCACCGCTGCGAACCCGGTTTATACCTACACGACTCCAGGCACCTACACCGCCTCACTCGTCGTGGTGGACAACAGCGGCCTTTCCTCCGTGGCGGACACCGTCACCATCGTGGTGCAAAACAACAACTTCATCTATGTCGCCAACATCGCCATGAGTCTTAGTTCCAGCAGACAAGGCACCCAAGCCAACGCAACGGTGACCGTGCGCAATCAAAATGGTGCTTTGGTTTCCGGAGCCACCGTCACCGGCCAGTGGAGCGGCCTGACCACTGGCACGGTCTCCAGGAGCACCAGCCGCCAGGGAGTCGCTGCGCTGACCTCCGCACGCACCAGGAGCACTGGCACCTTCACCTTCACCGTGACAGGCATCACCATCACAGGCTCCACCTATTCTCCCACGCGGAATGTAGAAACGACGGACTCGATCACGACACCTTGATCGGCAGTTTAAGTTTTCTCTTCAAATCAAGCCTTCAGGGCGGGAAGTCAGCTTCCCGCCCTTTTTCGTGCCCAATGAAAAAGGAGCACAAATCCTTGTCACTTTGCCGCGTATGTCTGACAGTCCCATCTTATTTCTGACACCGCCGCATGCGCGACTACTTCATCCGACGCTTTCTCCTGATCATCCCGACCATCATCGGGGCGACGATGGCGGTGTTTTTGATCACCCGGGTGACGCCCGGAGGGCCCATGGAGCGGGTCATGCAGCAGGCGATGATGAATGAAAAGGGCGGCAGCAAAAATGCCGGCTCTTCTTTGAGTGAAGAACAGCTCGCCGAACTCTCCGCCTACTACGGTTTCGACAAGCCCTACCTTCAGGCCTACGGCATCTGGCTTGGTTTGCTGCCGCGCGAGGAGACACCGCAGTTTGTGAAGTTTGAAAAGGATCAAACCGAGCTGCCCGTGACTCTCAAAGTCCTACTGCCAAAGGCCGAATGGAAGCCCAACAACGCCTACAAGGTTACGCCCGCCAAACTCACCCGCGATGGCAAACTTAGCTGTGATGATCCCACGGCGCTTGATGGTTGGGCAGCCCGTCCTGAGCCGGACAAAGAGCGCGTCGTGCTTTTCCGCCCGGCTTTCAAAGGCGTGATCCAGGGCTACTTCCACCTTTCCTCCACCTACAATCAGCCCGTGCTGGAGATGATGCTCTCGAAGATGCCCGTCTCCATCTTTTACGGCCTGTGCAGCTTCGTGCTGACCTACCTCGTCTGCATCCCGCTCGGTGTGCTAAAGGCCATCAAACACCGCACGGTGATCGACAACGTCACCTCCATCCTCATCTTCATCGGCTATGCCATCCCGGGCTTCCTGCTTGGCAGCTTGCTCGTCGTGTATCTCGCGGCGCGCCTGAACTGGTTCCCGACCGAAGGCTTTACGGGTGAGAATTTCGACTCCCTGAGCCTAGGCGGCAAAATTTGGGACATCACCCATCACGCCGTGCTTCCGCTCATCTGCTACATGATCGGCAGCTTTGCCTTCATGACCATGTTGATGAAAAACAACCTCATGGACAATCTGGCCGCTGATTACGTCCGCACCGCCATCGCCAAAGGGGCGAGCTTCCGCCGCGCAGTCGTCTTCCATGCCATGCGGAACTCGCTGATCCCCATCGCCACCACGCTCGGAGGCATCACCACCATCTTCGTCGCCGGGTCCATGCTCATCGAGCGCATCTTCCAGATCGACGGCTTCGGCCTGCTCATGATCCAGAGCATCACCGACCGCGACTACCCCCTCGTGCTTGGCATCCTCACCGTGGATGTCTTCCTCATCATGCTCGGCAACATCCTCTCCGACTACTTCGTCGCGCTGACAGATCCACGCGTGAGATTTGAATAAGCCATGTCTCCCCGCATCACTGGCATCTGTCTTACTGCCTTCGCGATCCTCGCGGGCTTGTTCCATACTCTGGGATGGCTGGTGCCTGTGTTCAAGGTACCCTTTCTTGGTGGGGATGTGCTCGGCTCCATTCTGCTGGTGCTTTTGGTTGGTTATGGTCTGCGGTTGCTAATCAAAGACCAGCGCGAGTGGCAGTTCAGCCCGCTGACACTGAAGCAGCTCAAACGCTTCCGCTCACTGCGTCGCGGTTATGTTTCCTTCCTCATCCTGCTCGGACTCGCCGGTGTGGCGGCGCTGGACAATCTCATCGTCGGCAAGCGTGCCCTGGCGGTGAGCTATGCCGGGCAGATGTACTTCCCCTTTCTGCGCAGCGACTTCCTTCCTGGGAAGACCTTCGGATTCGACTCCGAAGCTGAGACTGATTACCGCGAGCTGCAAAGCCGCTGTCGTGTGGAGAAAAAAGGTGACTGGGTGCTCATGCCGCTCGTGCCTTATGCCACGAAGCTCGATTCACCCTCGATCATCGAGACACTGGAGATGCGTGACGGAGTTCTTTACCGTCCGGGATCCAATCGCGGTCTCGATGCCACGGCCTACACCGTCTTTGTCACCAAAGCCAAGCAGAAGCGCCAGGAGTTCCAGTTCCGCAAAGGTCTCAAGCATGGCGATTTCCGAGGCTGGAATGAGGCCGGTGAGCAGGTGGAAAAAGGTCGCTACGAAAACGGCAAGCGCGTGGCCTACACCGACTATTCGGATGGCAAGGCTGCCGTGCTCGAACCCATGGCTCACGCCGAATGGAAGCGCCTCGTGTATCCGCCCTCGGAGCCTTCCCTCACGCACCGCCACTTCCTCGGCACGAACACCACCGGTCAGGACGTGCTTGCCATGCTCTTTGGTGGTTGGCAGCAGGCGCTCGTGGCGGCGCTGCTCTTTGTGACCCTCGTTTTCAGCATCGGCATTCTCATCGGCGGTTCTTTGGGATACTTCGGCGGCTGGGTGGACATCATCGGCCAGCGTTTGATCGAGATCTGGAGCGTGCTGCCCTTTCTGTTCATCGTCGCCATCATCAGCTCACTCATCACGCCGACACTGACGATCTTGGTCGCTGTGCTCGCCGCCTTTGGCTGGATGAGCACCACCAGCTACTTGCGCACGGCTGTCTTCAAAGAGAAGGCCCGTGACTACGTCGCCGCCGCACGTCTGCTAGGTGCCAGCACGCCGCGAATCATCTTCCGTCAGGTGCTACCAAACGTCATCGCCATCCTCGTCACGCTCGCGCCTTTTGAAGTCGCAGGCGTCATCACCGCCCTCGCCGCGCTCGACTTCCTCGGCTTCGGTCTGCCGCCCGATGAACCGAGCTGGGGCCGCCTGCTGCATGAAGGCGTGGATAACTTCTCCTACCCATGGATCGTCAGCAGCGCCTTTGCCGCCATGGCTTCCGTCCTCGTGCTCGTCACCTTCGTTGGCGAAGCCGTCCGCGAGGCCTTCGATCCGAAAAAGTTCACTGTGTATCGCTAATGAGTCCCCGTTTTCTCCATCTCCTGGCGGCAGCGGTTTTTCTCTCCGCTCTCTGCACTCTGTTGCCGGTTTACGCTGACGACCGCTTCCCGCCCTATGACAACACAGCGGAAGTCGAAGCTGAGTTTAATGCGAAGCCGCAAATGTATCAGTTCAAGACGCTCGCCGATCTGCCAGCCGATCTGAAATGGGAAACGGGACTCGATTACCCGGAAGTCGGTGATCCCGAGGCGAAGAAGGGCGGCACGTTTAACTACGATATGCCGAACTTCCCACCCACGCTCCGCTTCATCGGACCCGAGGGCAGCAACACCTTCCGTAGCGAGCACTACGACAACATCGAAATGGCCATGCTGAGCAGGCATCCGAATGAGGACAAGTGGATCCCCTGCATCGCCAAAGAATGGGGCATCAGCGCGGATCGCAAAACGGCCTTCTACAAGATCGACCCTGACGCCAGCTACTCGGACGGAGTGAAGGTGAAGGCGGATGACTTCTTCATGACGTTTTACGTCTCGACCTCGAAACATGCCAAGGACCCTTACAAGGCAGATTACTTCCCAAAAGAGTTCGCCGGCATCACGAAGTATGACGACATGACTTTCTCGATCACGATGACGAAAGTGAATCCAGATCCACTGCTCATCGCGAACATGCCGCCTTTACCGCGACACTTCTTCCGCGAGTTCACCGATGACTTTCCTGAGCGTTATCAGTGGCGGAAAATGCCCACGGCGGGAGCTTACGACATCAAGCCTGAAGACATCAAATTTGGCCGCAGCATCACCCTCACTCGCGTGAAGGAGTGGTGGGCCAAGGACAAGAAATACTATCGCCACCGCTACAATGCCGACCGCCTCACTTATCGCATGGTCAGCACGATGGACAAAGCCTTCGAACTCTTCCGTCAAGGCAAGCTCGACCTCTTTACCAGCAGCGCTCAGCTACTCCCGCCGAACTTCTGGTATGACCGTGGCGATATCCCCGAGCTGCTGAATGGCTACATCGAACGCTATTCCTTCTACAATCAGTATCCCCGCATCCCACGCTGCATTTTCATCAATCAAAGTCGCCCTTTGCTCGATCAACTCGACATCCGCGAAGGTCTGCACCACGCCTTCGACATCGAGAAAGTCATCTCCGTTGTTCTGCGCGATGACGCCGTGCGGATGCAGAGTGCCTTTGCTGGCTTTGGCCGTTACACCAGCCCAAACCTGAAGGCCAGAACCTATGATCCAGCCAAAGCTCGCGAGTTCTTCGCCAAGGCTGGATTTACCAAATCGGGCAAGGATGGCGTGCTCACCAACGCAGCAGGTAAGCGTCTCAGCTTCACCCTCAGCATCGGCAACATGCCGCTCTACAGCCAGGCAGGTCTGATCTGGAAAGAAGGTGCACTCAAAGCAGGTGTGGATCTACAAATCGAGTCGCTGGACTTCACGCAACTCTTCAAAAAAGCAGGGGAAAAGAAGCACGATCTCGTGCTCGCCGGCTTCGGAGCCGAGCCGCCTTATCCTGAGTTCTGGCAGTTTTACCACAGCGACAATGCCTATGAAAAAGCGGCCGATGGCACGCGCAAACCCAAACCTGACACCAACAACTTCACCCAGACCGCAGACCCCGAGCTCGATAAAATCATTGATCAACAGCGCGAAGCTCCCAACGAAGATGAAGTGCAGCGCCTGAGCTGGCTCATCGAGGAGGAATCCCAGAAGCGAGCCCTGGAAATCCCCACCTGGGAGGTGCCGCTCTACCGTTATTTCCACTGGCGCTGGATGCGCTGGCCAAAGGACGGGAACTGCAAGATGACCCGTGAAGCTACGGACTCCTTCGTCTGGTGGATCGATGAAGACATCAAAGCCGAGACGCTCAAAGCCATGCGTGAAGGTCGCAGCTTTGGCGAGGTGAATCGCGTCTTTGACCAGTATCAGGACAAACCATGAGCAGCCCTATCCTCCAGGTCGAAAACCTCGTCACCGCGTTTGATACCGACGCCGGGCGCATGACCGCTGTCGATGGCAGCAGCTTTGAGGTGCCACGCGGCAAAACGCTCGGCATCGTGGGCGAGTCCGGTTGCGGCAAGAGCGTCACCGCTTTTTCCATCACACGACTGCTGCCCCAACCTCACGGCAAGGTCCTCGGCGGCAGCATCCGCTTTGAAGGACGCGATCTCGCCGCACTGCCTCTCGAGGAGATGCAAAAAATCCGTGGCAATGACATCAGCATGATCTTCCAGGAGCCGATGACCGCGCTGAACCCCGTGCAAACGGTCGGCAAGCAGCTCGCGGAGGCCATTTTACTCCATTCCGAATGCAGCAAGGCGGACGTGCTAGCCCGCAGCATCGACATGATGAAGAAGGTGCGCATCCCAGCACCCGAGCAACGCCTCAACGAATACCCGCATCAGCTCAGCGGCGGCATGAGGCAGCGCGTGATGATCGCCATGGCGCTGATCAACAAACCCAAGCTTCTCATCGCCGACGAACCGACCACCGCGCTTGATGTCACTGTGCAGGCGCAGATCCTGGAACTCATCGCCGACCTACAAAAAGAGATGGGCATGAGCGTCATCCTGATCACCCACGATCTCGGCGTCATCGCCGAAGTGTGCGACGAAGTCGCTGTCATGTATGCCGGGCGCATCGTCGAGAAGGCCAGCGTCTTCGATCTCTTCGCTCACCCGCGACACGCCTACACCCAGGGCCTGCTGGAAAGCATCCCGCGTCTCGACAGCAAGCCCAAGACGCTATTGAAAGCCATCCCGGGAAATGTCCCCAGCATCGCCGACTTCAAGCCAGGTTGCCGTTTCGCCCAGCGTTCCGGTCGTGAGCACAGCGAATCACATCTGACTACCCGTCCAGCCTTCGTCGAGATCGCGCCCAACCATTTCGTCGAGAACTGCCCCATCTGTGTCGCATGAGCCTCCTCACCGTCCAAAACCTCCAGCAGCACTTCCCCGTACGGGGAGGCTTACTTAGGCGCTCGGTCGCATCGTGCAAAGCGGTCGATGGCGTTAGCTTCACGCTCGGTGAAGGAGAAACTCTTGGCCTCGTGGGCGAGTCGGGCTGTGGGAAGACGACACTGGGCAAGGCCATCGTGCGCCTGCTGAATCCGACGAGTGGCAAGATCGAGTTTGATGGGCAGGACATCACCCGCGCCAGCATCGGTTCCCTGCGCCCCATGCGTCGTCATGTGCAGATGATTTTTCAGGACCCCGCGGAGTCTTTGAACCCGCGCCATACCGTTCGCGATATTTTGGAGGAGCCCTTCATCGTGCAAAAGATGGGCACCAAGGATGAACGGCGGAAGTGGGTGCTCGACCTGCTTGATAAAGTCGGCCTGCCCGCGACTGCGACAGATCGTTTCCCTTTCGAGTTCAGTGGCGGCCAGCGTCAGCGCATCGGCATCGCACGTGCCATCGCTTTAAAACCAAAGCTCATCGTCTGTGATGAACCCGTTTCGGCGCTTGATGTCTCCGTGCAAAGCCAGGTTCTCAATCTCCTGCTCGCTCTCCAACGCGAGATGGGCCTGAGTTATCTCTTCATCGCCCATGGTCTCAGTGTTGTGAAGCACATGAGCGACCGAATCGCCGTCATGTATCTGGGCAAGATCGTCGAGATGGCCCCGGCGGAAGAGCTTTATCACACCCCCCGCCACGCCTACACGAAGGCCTTGTTAGACGCGATCCCCGTGCCTGATCCCGCGATGCGTCGCAAACGCGAACTGCTGCAGGGCGATGTGCCATCTCCAATCAACCCTCCTCCAGGCTGCGCCTTCGGGCATCGAATGAAGCACCCGAAGTGGGAGCAGAGTGTCGGTATGGATCTCACGCTGAAGGAGGTCACCCCAGGTCACTGGGTACAGCCTTGCCCGTGCTGCGCGTGATGACGTGGCTCGTTAATTTTCCTCAATATCGAGAATCCTAAAGTCTGTCATAACACTTTTCACCGCTTCTGCTTCAGCTCCAAGGTGCTGGCTGGGGCGGAGCCGAGATGAGGAACATCGGGCAGCGTCAAGGTCTGAATGTAGGCAATGATGTCCCAGCGCTGATCCTGGGAGAGTGTTGTTTCAAAACTCACCATAGATGTGCCATTGAGGCCGGTGGCGAGCACACGGTAAAGATCTGCTGGTGTATCCCCACAGCGCAGATGAGGCTGGCGCAGGTCCGCAGGCCTTGCGGGTTGCTCCCAGATGTCCTTGAGCACGATGGCTGCTGCACCTTTGCCATCCGCCTCAGGGCCATGACAGGCTGCGCAGTAAGCAGTGAAAAGTGTCTTACCATTGGCCGCATGAGCCGTGCTCGCAGTCTTGTTTTCGAGCCAGGTGGGAGTGGGTGGCAGAGTCAGGGGCTCGGCATAGTTTTCCGCCTTGCGCCAGCGGCGTGAAAAGGACTTCAGGTATTCAATGACGGAGCGAACTTCATCATCAGCCAGATGGGTGAACATGCCCATGCCCGTGCCACTGAGCCCTCCACGGATGGTTCGCGCAAGGTCTGCCTCCGTGGGCAAAGCGCCAAAGGGTGTGGAGCGGAACTTGAACAGGCCCTCCCGAAAGGAACGCGGTCTCGGCTGTATGGTGAGCCCCATATCGCCTTTGCCATCGCCTCGTGCGCCATGGCAGACGACGCAGTTTCGCTCAAAGACATACTTGCCTTCCATGTAGCGGTTAAAATCAATCGTGATCGGCTCTGAAGCAAAACCCGCCAGCCCGACCAAGCAAAGCAGGAACACCAAGATGGAGTGGGGCAGTAACATGAAAATAGGCAGCAGATAAAACGCCGCCAAAAAACTCTCAGCCACGCGTGCATGGCTGCATTGTGGCTCGAAATTGCGCCCAGCGCCGATCCTGCGCATGAAAAACCCGACAGCCTTTTCAGACTGTCGGGTCGAGATCATAGCAGCTTTGGATTACTCTCCCGCGCTGACTTTTTCACCTGCAAGCTTGGCGGCACGCTCGGCCAGCTCGATATGGAACTGCTCGGGTGTTGGGGCTTCACCAGTGGTGCGAGTGCGGGCAAACCAGTCGGCAAAGATTTCGCCATCATTCCGCTCAGCTTTGAAGGCGGTGAGGAACTCGCGGACCTTCGTCGGGATGTCATCACCGAGCACGCTCTTGAATTCCAGTCCAGCAAGCCGATCACCACGCACGCTACCACCGACAAACATGGCGTATTTGTTAGGCGCACGACCGACAAAACCGAAGTCGGCGTTGTAGGGGCGACCGCAACCATTTGGGCAACCAGTCATGCGGAAAAGGATTGGTTCATTTTCCATGCCAAGCTCACGGAGAACCGGGTCAATTTTGTCCATGATGCCTGGGAGCGCACGCTCGGATTCACTGAGGGAAAGGCCGCAGGTCGGCAGCGCCACACAGGCATGAGCGACTTTGCGAGCACGAGTCATTTCATCGCTATGCACGACGCCGTGTTTGGCGAGGATGGCATCGACAGCGTCCTTTTGCTCAGGAGCAATGTCGGCAATGATGACATTCGTATTCGGCGTGATGATGTAAGGCAGGTCCAGCGTGCAGGCGAGTTCAGCAAAGGCGCTGCGGTATTGCGGGCCATTTTCTTTATCGACGATGCGGCCCATGCTGACGTAGACGGCGCAGTAGAGTTTACCATCGCCCTGCTCGTGCCAGCCGAGGTGATCTTCGACGGTGTCGAATTTCAGTTCCTTGGCAGGAAAGGTCTCGATGCCAGGCAGGCGACGTTGCACTTCAGCACGGAAAGCTTCTATGCCCATGGTCTGTACGGTGTACTTCATGCGGGCGTTTTTACGCTCGGTGCGATTGCCGTGGTCACGCTGGGTGGTGACGATGGCCTCGGTCGCATCCACGACGTGGGCGCGCTTCACATAGAACAAAGGCTGAGCCAAGAACGGACGCGTGCTGAGCTGGCCATGGCTCATGCCGAAACCACCACCGACAGTGATGGTGTAGCCTTCGACCTCACCATTTACGAGATGAGGGATGAAACTGACATCCTGGGACCAGAGATCGACATCGTTGGATGGCTGGATGGCCACGGCCATCTTAAATTTGCGCGGCAGATAAATTTTACCGTAGATAGGATCTTCACCCTCAGGAGCTGTCGTCACCGCACGAACCTCAGGATTGACCTCAGGATCTTTGATCCACTCTGGCTCAATCTTTTCGCCATCGAGCCAGATGTCGGCATAGGCCGTGGAGCGCCAGAGGAAACGCTGGCTGATTTCTTCAGTGAGCTTTTGAGCATCCGCATGAGCAGCGTCCTTGATCGGAGCCGCAGGTCCCATCGTATTGCGGACGACGTCACCGCAGGCCCCCATGGTGGACAGGCCGCTGTGGCAGACGTTGTGAATAACTTCTTTCAGACCACCTTTGAGCACTCCGTGCAGCTGGATGCCCTGACGGTTTGTCAGACGCAGATTGCCCATGGCCTTGGTGCAGAGATCATCGTGGATCAGGTATTGCTTGGCCGTGATGCGTCCGCCGGGCATCTTGCTCCGGATCATGAAGGACCAGTCTTTGTCCAATTTGGCCTTGGAGCGCTCAGCACGCACGTCACGGTTATCCTGTTGGTAGCTGCCATGAAATTTGAGCAGGATATTGGAATCATCTGGAACATGAGACAGGGCTGTGTCAGCGAACTGCTCGGCGAGCTGGCCACGAAGGCCGTTGGACTCCAGTTTGATGTCTTCGACGGATGCTTTGCTCATATTCGATTGGGGGCAGTTAAAACGGCTTAGATAATGACTTAGATTAGGTCAAAAGCAAGCTGTGAGGCTGATTATTTTGAATAATGTCTATCTAGATTATAGAGATTCATCAACTTGAGCCCTTGGTATCTTTTG
This sequence comes from Verrucomicrobiaceae bacterium, assembly GCA_947463285.1. GTDB lineage: Bacteria > Verrucomicrobiota > Verrucomicrobiia > Verrucomicrobiales > Verrucomicrobiaceae > Prosthecobacter. The sequence goes on from CANHTV010000071.1 coordinate 10,641, forward strand.
ACTGTAAATAATAACATTAACCATAATTTAATTTTTGAAATTATGATAATGAGGATATAATTTAAATTGTTATGATTTTACCTGTCATGCCCGAAATCATCCATGAGAGTCCTGCCACCGCCTCGGTCAGACAGCATCTTTGTGCGATCCGTCAATCTTTGGAAAAGGCCTGTCGTGATATTGACGAACAAATACGCGTCCTCGATCAAAGCTCCTTCACAGGATCCCAGGCCGCGACAGAGGCCCCCGAAACACGCAGTCTTTTTGAAATTCCGCCTTCCAGTTTTCAGCCCGAGATCATGCAGTTAGAGAGCATCGAGCCTGAAACCACTATCGTGATGGCCGCTTCAGAACCTTCGGTAATCGACCCGCAACTTGAACAGGCGACGTTGGAAGAACTCAATCAAGCTCTCTCACGAGCTTTTGTGCAGATGTCCAGCCGTGCACAATGGTAAAAGGTGGGTCATACGGTGGTAATCTGGCGCGTTAAACGCGTGATCAAGCCTGCCTTTACCTGCTCGACGCTGAGATAAACCGTCGGCTCCATGCGACCATACCCCGGTGAGCAGTGCCCTTCCCGAATGCGAATCTGGGCACCAGGAGCCTGAGTAAGCAGCTCCCACTTTTGGCTGCCGCGACTGATCTGCCAGCGATCTTGACCCAGAGGCCGCAACTCACATTCCGGAGCGAGGCACCAATTAAGATCAAAGGCCTTGGACGAATCTTCCGTATCATGGATCTCGATTCCCTCATGACTCCAGCGCACCAGACGCTGAAACTGATGCCCCTCATGGGAAAAGCGAGCCACCGAGGCAGGTCCCTCGATCACCAGCCCCGGCTGAGCATGATGCTGAATTTGCAAAAATGGACCGATACGCCGCGGAGTCTCAAAACCGCTCTCTGACGGACGTGGACCATTATGAGCAGACCAGTGAGAAAGCTCCGAACGCCACTCAGGATGCCCGTAATATCCGCCTGTTCCAGGATCAATGAAGATCGCCTGCTGAGCATCCCAGATAGAAACATGCAAAGCATCTGAATGACCATGAGCTGCCAGGCTGCCGAACCCTAGGGGCGAAGCATCAAGTCTGACAAACCAATTTTGCAGATCAAGAGTCGCCATACCACTCCGGGCAAAAGCACGCCAGGGAGTGCTCTGGTCTCGCTTAAGAGGGGGTACGGGAGGCGGCGCACCCAGCCAG
>CANHTV010000072.1 GCA_947463285.1 Verrucomicrobiaceae bacterium
ACGTGGGTTCGATTCCCATCACCCGCTCACTGATACTTATTGCTTTGCTTGATAGATCAAATGAACTGATCAGCTTCTGTTGATTTGTTTGAATCGCCAAACACTGAGGAGTGTCTGCGAATCGCGCAAGATCATATAGCGCAGCAGAAGATGACCGCTCCGCAATTCTAGAGTCCATTCGTTTCAGCGACCTGCTGAGCTGTAAGCATCAAGGTAACCTCGCTCAAAGCTACGGCGGTTGCGTGGATCATAGCGGCCGACATGGGCACCTGGATCATTCGGGCGACCAGCGACACGGTCACGAAGACCGAAGTCATAGCCTTGACTGTAGGTCGGATCGTTGTTTGGCTGTGGCGTGTAGGCACTGCCGGGATTTGTGTAAACTGGGGATGGTATCGGCTGCGGAGTTGCGCCGGGGAAGGGGGCTAAGGTCGGCATGAAGCCTTGATCGTAACCGGCCTGATAAGCTGCCTGAGTTGTGGCCGTGTAGCTCTGAAAATGGCGCGCGTAGCTTTTGGTGAGGCCTGCTGACGCGTCTGCTCTGGCATCGCTGATGCCGCGCTCGTAGGCGAGCTGGTTTTTGTGCTGAGAGTCGTCCCGAATCTGTGAGCGATACTGCTCACGCTGGTCCGTGTATGGCGGTGGTGGTTGCGGACCAAAGGGATTCATCGGGTTCCCGTATGGATCGACGCAGGAGACGAGCAGGAGTGGAGCGAGAGCTAGGAGGCGCATGGCTGAAATGACGGTTGTTGCCGAGGTCTGATAAAACAAGCGTAAACGGGGTAGCCCTCAACAATGGTCAACAACGTAAACGTTCTGGGGCTTTCCAACAAAAACTACTCCAGGCGTATCACATACTCGCCTTTTTGATGCATGTGCTCATGGTCACGGGCACGCATTTCGAGGTAGCTCGGATCCGTTTTGATCCATTCGAGCTGACGCAGCAATTGATCACGCTTCGCGGTCAGTTCGTCTCGCTGGTGCGACATGGCATCCAGCTTGGTGCATTGACGATTTTGCTCAGCCAGAGGCTGGCGATAAACAGCAACCACGACGGGCACCACAAGAAGCAGGAGACAGAATTTGCCGAGACGGACGAGGCCGCGAAGACAACGTTCCACCGGTTGCGATGGTTCATTTTCGATTCTGATTTCCTGGTAGTTCATGGGGGTGCCCGTCGGGCGCAGTTGGATTTTGATTAGACCTTCATGCGGCCACCGAAGATCGCGTTTTCACCCAGTTCCTGCTCGATGCGGAGAAGCTGGTTGTACTTGGCGATACGGTCACTGCGGGAAAGGGAACCGGTCTTGATCTGGCCGCAGTTCGTGGCGACGGCGAGGTCAGCGATGGTGTAGTCTTCAGTCTCACCAGAGCGATGGCTCATGACGGCGGTGTAGCCGTGGCGGTGGGCGAGATCGACAGCGTCGAGGGTCTCAGTGAGGGAGCCGATCTGGTTCACCTTGACGAGGATGGAGTTGGCGACGCCTTGGTCGATGCCCTTCTGGAGGAACTTGGTGTTCGTGACGAAGAGGTCATCGCCGACGAGCTGGGTGGTGGCACCGAGTTCTTTGGTGATGATGCTCCAGCCAGCCCAATCGTTTTCGGCGCAGCCGTCTTCGATGGAGATGATGGGGAAGTTTTTCTTCAGCTCGGCATAGTAGGCGACGAGTTCAGCGGCAGTGCGCTCGGACTTGTCGCTCTTCTTGAAGACGTATTTGCCCTTGGCTTTGTCGAAAAACTCGGAGGAAGCCACGTCGAGGGCGATGCAGATGTCTTCACCCATTTTGTAGCCAGCTTTTTCGATGGCCTGGGCGATGACTTCGAGAGCGTGATGAGCGCTGTCGAGGGTCGGGGCAAAGCCACCTTCGTCTCCGACGGCGGTGTTCAGGCCCTTGTCGTGAAGGATCTTCTTCAGCGCGTGGAAGACTTCAGCACCGTAGCGCAGAGCTTCAGAGAAGCTTGGAGCCCCCTTTGGCATGATCATGAATTCTTGGAAATCGATCGGAGCATCGGAGTGAGCACCACCATTGATGATGTTCATCATTGGCACCGGCAGCACTTTGGCGTTTGGTCCGCCGATGTATTTGTAAAGCGGCTGGCCCATGGCCGCAGCGGCGGCTTTGGCGACGGCCAGGGACACGCCGAGGATGGCGTTGGCACCGAGCTTGGATTTCGTCGGTGTGCCGTCGATTTCCAGCATGGCTTTGTCGATGGAAACTTGGTCAGCGGCGTTGCTGCCGATGATGCAGTCAGCGATCTCGTTGTTCACAGCTTCGACGGCTTTGAGCACGCCTTTGCCGAGGTAACGCTTCTTGTCGCCATCACGCAGTTCGAGAGCTTCGTGTTCGCCGGTGCTGGCACCGCTCGGCACAGCAGCGCGGCCGATAGCACCACCGTCCAGGAGGACGTCCACTTCGACGGTTGGGTTGCCACGGGAGTCCAGGACTTCACGTGCGATGACTTCTACAATGGTAAGGTCGTCCATGTCTTGATTTATTTCAGTGTACTTAAATAACGGGGTTTTGGCAAGCGAGCTTCCAAGGGAAGTTCACAGGCCGGGCTGAGATAGCAGGAAACAGCCCAGGCACAACCAGCAAAGTGTGCCGGACAAGGCTCATTTGCGGTTTGGTGCATGTCCGTCGAGACAGCTCCGGTGTTTTGAGCTTATCTGTGATGATTGAAGCTGAATTTGTCGAGAAAACCCCATGAATCACATACTTTGCGGGGAAATCAGACAATGCTTTGGTGCGTATAGTCTTTCACAATGCCCCCCCTGCGTTTACTCCCCCTTGTTTTTCTGCCTTCTTTTGTCGCCTCGGCTGCGGATGAGTTCGCCACTCGTGGCCAGGTTGCCTTCGAGCAAAAGATCAAGCCTTTGCTGGAGCAGTTCTGCTTCGACTGCCATTCGGACGATGTCGATAAGGGTAATTTCTTGATGGATGAGCACAAGGACTACGCCGCCATGCGCTCCGACTTTGTGATGTGGGATCATGTGCGCCAGCAGCTCGTAACCCATGTCATGCCCCCTGAAAAAAAGGACAAACCCAGTCTATTGCAGCGTGATGAAATCGTGGCCTGGATTGATGACTCAATTTTTTGGTTTGATCCTTCCAAACCTGATCCAGGCCCACTCACTGCCCGTCGCCTGAATCGCACGGAATACAACAACACCATCCGTGATCTGCTTTTCCTCGATACACGCCCGGCCAAGGAATTCCCGCCAGATGACAGCGGCTATGGCTACGACAATATCGGCGATGTTTTGAGCCTCTCTCCGATGCTCATGGAGAAATACCTCCGAGCCTCACGCGAGATCGCGGAGGATGCCATGAATGTCTCGATCCCCGAGCATGCAGACATCGAAATCGGCGGCGGGAAATTTTACTCCAACAAAGGCAAGACCGAAGAACGGGATGGAGTGCGCTGGTTTAATGTGGCCGCTGAAGCCGCGACCAAATTCAACGCACCAGCCAGTGGCACCTATGCCATAACCCTGCGAGTCGCTGCCACGGAGTCTGGCGATGAACCTGCCAAAATTGCTCTGCGGGTGAATGGCAAAGACATCTCCACCTACGATGTCAAAACGCGCTGGAAAGCTGGTGGCGGTCCATGGCAGAAAATCACGCAGACTGTCCAGCTCAATGCCGGAGAGTCCAAGATCACAGTGGCTTTCCTGAATGATTTTTCTGATCCAAAAAATCCTGATGTTAATAAGCGCGACCGAAATGTTGCCCTAAGCGCCATCGACATCCAGGGGCCGAATGGCCTCATGGCCCCTCGCGGAACAAAGTTCATGCGCTGGCTGATCGGTGATAAATCAGTGGGCAAGCCTGTCATGCAGCGCAGTGGCGAGCATTTTGAAAAAGGGCAGGGGGATGCCACCATCGACACCGGCACGATCATGTTGCCGAGCAGCGGCTATGTGCGGCATGCCGTGGAAATCAAGGAGGCCGGCAAATATCAATTCATCTTAAAAGTAGGAGCCCAGCAGGCTGGTGATGAACCAACGAAAACGGAGCTGCGCATTGCCGGAAAAACCATCGGAGCCTTTTCGGTGACGGCGAAGAATCAGAGTGTGCAGACTTTTCATGTCGCCTCAGATCTGCCCGTGGGCAGTCATGAACTGCAAGTCTGGTTCCTCAACGATTTCTATGACGCAGAGACGAAGCAAGATCGCAATTTTTGGCTCCACCAGGTCAGAATCGAAGGGCCTGATGGAAAGGACAGCAGCCTCAAGGTCGAGGATCTGTCTGCCTTGGTGGAAAAAATGGGCACGAGGCTTTTCCGCCGCCCCATGCGCGATCAGGAAAAAGCCAAATGGCTGGCCTTCGCCAACATGGCCGTGAAAGAGGGCGAGACGCCACTTGGGGCGCTGCGCTACACTCTTGAAGGCATGTTGGTCTCGCCTGCTTTCCTTTTCCGCACCACGCCTCAGCCTGTTGGGACGGCGGCAAACAAGGTCGCTGACATTGATGAATACAGCCTCGCCAGCCGCCTCTCCTACTTCCTCTGGGCTACGGCACCGGATGAGCGTCTGCTGGATCTTGCCAGCAAGAACGAACTCCGAAAAAACCTCGCTGCTGAAGTAAAGCGCATGATTGCCGACTGGCGTGCTTACTCTCTGACGGAAGATTTTGCAGGTCAGTGGTTGCAGCTCCGTGACATGGATATTGTCTCGCCTGACACGCGGCGCTTTCCTCAATGGAAGGGGGGCATTTCCTACCTGATGAAGCGCGAGAGCCAGACCTTTGTGGATCATATTCTGCGCGATAACCGCTCCGTTTTGGAGTTCCTCAATGCCGACTACAGCTTCATGGACAGCAAGCTGGCGCGTTACTACGGCATCAAGGGCGTGAGCGGTGACAAATTCCAAAAAGTATCCCTTCAAGGCACGCCGCGTGGTGGGATTTTGACGCATGGCAGCATCCTCACCCTGACCTCGACACAGACCCGCACCAGCCCGGTGAAGCGTGGCAAATATCTTCTGGAAAACATCCTCGGCACACCACCGCCCCCAGCCCCAGGCGGAGTCCCGCCTCTGGATGAAAAGAAGGCCAATTTCTCCAAGACGACTCTCCGTGAGCAGCTTGCTGAGCACCGAAGCAATGCTTCCTGCGCGGGTTGCCACGCCTTCCTCGACCCCATCGGTTTTGCCTTTGAAAATTACGACGCGATTGGTCTCTGGCGCGGTGAGGAAAAGAAGCATCCGATCGACGCCTCCGGCGAGCTGGTGCGTGGTCAGAAGTTCAAAGATCTCGCTGAACTGCGCACCATTTTGGTCCGCGACATGGCGGATGATTTTACCCGTAATCTGACTGAAAATCTCATGACTTATGCTCTCGGCCGAGGGGTGGTTTACAGTGACAAACCTGCCATTCACAGCGTGCTGAACCGCGCTAAAGCAAATGGCTACAAATTTCAGGAAATCATCCTCGCGGTTTGTGAAAGTGCGTCTTTCCAAAAGATGCGCGTTCTGGGAGACTCCCAGTAATTCCCGTCAAATTCTCACGTCATTCATGAAGCATACGCTAATCACCACTGCGCTCCTCCTTGGTCTCCATCTAGCTGCATCTGCTGCGGATGTCCGCTTTCAGCCGCTGAAAGATCTGAATGGCTATTTCCCCTTTGATCCACCTTCTTCATTGAGTGAGTGGGATGCCCGTAAGGAATACGTGCGTCGTCAGATCTTGGTCTCCCAGGGCCTCTGGCCGATGCCCACCAAGACGCCTCTGAATGCTGTGATCCATGGCAAGGTCGACGCTGGTGAGTACACCGTCGAGAAAGTGTACTTTGAGAGTTCACCGGGCTTTTTTGTGACCGGCAATTTGTATCGCCCGAAGAATGTTCAAGGCAAAGTTCCTGGTGTCATGTTCGCCCATGGGCACTGGCAAGATGCGCGGCTTTCGCTCGAAACTGATGAGAAAGTCCGGCAGGAGATCGCGATTGGTGGTGAGCGTTTCGAAAAAGGTGGCAGGAGCATTTTTCAGTCTCTCTGCGTCCAGCTTGCCCGAATGGGTTGCGTCGTCTGGCAGTGGGACATGCTCAGTGATTCAGACTCCATTCAGTTCTCGCGCGAGATCATTCATAAGTTCGCCAAACAACGCCCGGAGGCGAACACCACAGAAAACTGGGGACTCTACAGCCCACAGGCCGAGGCGCATCTTCAATCCATCATGGGCCTGCAAACTTGGAACGCTGTGCGCGGCCTAGATTTCCTGCTAAGCCTGCCTGAGGTCGATCCCGAACGCACGGCCATCACCGGAGCCAGCGGTGGCGGAACCCAGACGATGCTGCTGGCGGCGATTGATGACCGCATCAAGCTGTCCTTTCCTTGTGTCATGGTCAGCACGTCCATGCAGGGCGGCTGCACCTGTGAAAACTCCAGCCTACTGCGCATCAACACGGGTAATGTCGAGTTTGCCGGTCTTTTCGCTCCGAAACCTCAGGGTATGAACACGGCCAATGACTGGACTAAGGAAATGGCCACCAAAGGCTTCCCCGAATTACAGAAGCTGTACGCCACCCACGGGGCCAAGGACAATGTCTTCCTTCTGCGTGGCGAGCACTTCCAGCACAACTACAATGCCGTCACCCGCAGTGCGTTTTACACCTTTCTCAACAAGCACTTCAAGCTCGGTCTCCCATCGCCCGTCATCGAGCGTGACTACGAGCCGCTGACGCGTGAGCAACTCACGGTCTGGGATGACAAGCATCCTGCCCCAAAAGCTGCTGATCCCGACTTCGAGCGCCAGTTGCTCAAGTACTTTTCGGAAGACTCGGACAATCAGCTGTCCGAACTCGCTAAATCACCGGAGGGAGTGGAAAAAGTCATCCGTCCAGCCATCGAAGTCCTGATCGGTCGCAGCTATGCCAAGGCCGGAGACGTCGAGTGGCATCTGGCTGACAAGCAAGATCGTGGCGATCACCTCGTGATGACCGGCACACTCACCAACACGACCTACCAGGAGGAGCTGAACGTCACCTGGCTGTATCCCAAACAATGGAATGGACAGTCAGTTCTTTGGCTCGACGACAACGGACGCAGTGCTCTCGAAAGCCCCGGAGCCACACAGTTGGTACAGGCTGGAGTTACTGTGCTGGGTGTCGATCTTCACCTCCAGGGTGGCGAGCCGATGACGCAGACGGCCATTGTTAAAAATCCCCGTGAATTCGCGGGTTACACGCATGGTTACAACCACGCTCTTTTTGCCCAGCGCGTTCATGATGTTCTCAGTCTGGTTAATTTCCTGCGCAATGCCAAAGTCGGTAGTCATGAAAACCCGAAGACCGTCAGCATCGCAGGTTGGGGGGCAACTGGCCCAGTTGTGTTGGCTGCGCGGGCATTGGTCGGAGAGGTCATCGACCGAGCGGCGGTGGATACACAGGGCTTCCGTTTCGGGAAATTGCTCGATTATCGCGACCCCAGGTTCCTGCCTGGTGGAGCCAAGTATCTCGACGTTCCAGGTTTGATCTTGCTGAACAATCCGCATCCACTCTGGGTGAAAGGTGAAGGTCAAGATCCGGCTGAAACAGCTGTCGAATGGCTGCTGAAATGACATCAGTGGATGTGTCTATTTGGCAGTCTTGACTGCCGAAGTGGTGCCATTGTGGATCAATCTGTGACTGGATGGAAGCATGCGCAATACACGCTCAAGCTTTGTGTGATAAGGCTTGGTGCGTTATCCCGCCATGCTGGCACATTGTGAGCGTAAAAGTCAGGCAAAACCAACCAGCCAACCTCTATGAGCCCAGACAAATTCACCGTCAAACTCCAAGAAGCCTTCAATGCCTCGCAATCCCTGGCCACCCGGCATGGACAGCAGGAACTGAAAGCTGCCCATCTTTTCCTCGCCTTGCTGGAGCAGGAAGGCGGCATCACCATGCCACTCTTCGAAAAAGCCACGGTTCAGCCTGGAGCCGTCGCTAATCTTAAAGCTCAAGTCTCCAGTCTCCTTGATCGCCAACCCAAAGTCAGCGGTGGTTCCAGCGGACTCTACCTCTCGAACGAGTTCCGCGAACTCATGACCAAAGCAGAGGATGAGCAGAAGAAGCTCAAGGACGACTTCCTGAGCGTTGAGCACATCATTCTTGCCCTCTTTAAAACGAAGACGGAACTCTCTGATGTTTTCAAGCAGGCCGGTCTGACCTACGACGCCGTTTCCAAAGCCCTCGCTGCTGTGCGTGGCTCGCAGCGTGTGGTGGATCAGGACCCCGAGGGCAAATACCAGACCTTGGAGAAATACGGCACCGATTTGACCGCCCGAGCGAAGGCTGGGAAGATCGACCCCGTAATCGGTCGCGATGAAGAAATACGCCGCGTGATGCAGGTGCTCAGCCGCCGCACGAAGAACAATCCCGTGCTCATCGGCGAGCCTGGCGTGGGCAAGACGGCCATCGCCGAAGGCCTCGCGCGTCGCATCATCGCCGGAGACGTGCCGGATTCGCTGAAGGGCAAAAAGCTCATCAGCATGGACCTTGGTGGCATGATGGCTGGCGCGAAATTTCGTGGTGAATTCGAGGAGCGGCTCAAAGCCTTCCTCAAAGAGGTCACCAGCAGCGATGGCGAGATCATTCTCTTCATCGACGAACTCCACACCATCGTCGGCGCTGGCAAAGGCGAGGGCGCGATGGATGCGGGCAATCTTTTGAAGCCGCAGCTCGCCCGTGGTGAGCTGCGCTGCATTGGCGCGACGACGCTGGATGAGTATCGCAAGCACATCGAGAAGGATCCCGCATTGGAGCGTCGCTTCCAGCCGGTGAAGGTCGGTGAACCGAGCGTTGAGGACACCATCGCCATCCTGCGTGGTCTCAAGGAGCGCTACGAGGTCCACCACGGCGTGCGCATTCAAGACAACGCCATTATTGCCGCCGCCACGCTGAGCAATCGTTACATCACTGACCGCTTCCTGCCGGACAAAGCCATCGACCTCGTCGATGAGGCCGCCAGCCGCATCAAGATCGAGCTCGACTCCATGCCGACGGAGATCGACGTGATCGAGCGCCAGGTCATGATGGGAGAAATGGAGCGCCAGGCTTTGAAGAAAGAGAAGGACGCGGCTTCCAAAGCCCGCATTGAAAAGCTCGACAAAGAGATCGCTGACCTCAAGGAAAGCTCCTCGGCACTCAAGGCTCAATGGATGAAGGAAAAGGAATCTGTTCAGGTTGGTCGCAAGATGAAGGAAGAACTTGAACGCCTCCGCACCGAGCAGGAGCAGGCACAGCGCCGTGGCGACTTCGGTCGTGCCGGTGAGATCCAATACGGACTCATCCCTGACCTCGAAAAGAGGCTCGCTGCCACATCCACGGAGAACAAAGAACCCCGTGCTGCACACACCTTGCTGCGTGAAGAAGTCACCGAAGAGGACATCGCCCGCGTCGTGGCAAACTGGACCGGCATTCCCGTCTCACGCCTGCAAGAGGGCGAGCGTTCGAAGCTCGTGAAGATGGAGGAACGCCTCGGTAAACGCGTCATCGGTCAGAAGGACGCCATCACCGCCGTCAGCAATGCCGTGCGTCGTGCACGTGCTGGCATTCAGGATGAAAACCGCCCGATTGGCAGCTTCCTCTTCCTTGGCCCCACCGGCGTTGGCAAGACAGAGCTGTGCAAAGCGCTGGCCGAATTCCTCTTCGACGACGACAGTGCCATGACGCGCATCGACATGAGCGAATATATGGAGAAGCACAGCGTCAGCCGCCTCATCGGAGCGCCTCCCGGCTATGTCGGTTATGAAGAAGGCGGCCAGCTCAGCGAGGCCGTGCGCCGACGCCCTTACAGCGTCGTGTTGTTCGACGAGGTCGAAAAAGCGCACCCCGATGTCTTCAATACGCTGCTCCAAGTGCTCGATGATGGCCGCATCACCGACGGCCAGGGCCGCACGGTCGATTTCAAGAACACGGTTCTCATCATGACCAGCAACATCGGCAGCAGCGCCATCCAGGACGTCAGCAATCCTGAGCAACGCGATGCCCTTGTGCGCGACAGCCTGAAGCAATTCTTCCGTCCCGAGTTCCTCAACCGCATCGACGAGATCGTCATCTTCGACCGCCTCGACGCCGCGCAACTCGATCAGATCGTTAAGATCCAGCTCCAGCGCGTCATCGACCGCCTCGCGAAGCAGAACATCCACCTCACCGTCACCGACGACACCACCCGCTACCTCGCCGATGCTGGTTTCGATCCCGTCTTCGGGGCGAGACCCCTCAAACGTGCCATTCAAAAGCACCTCCTCGATCCGCTGTCCCTCGCGGTCCTCAAGGGCGGCTTCAAAGATGGCGATCACATCACTGCGGTGATGAAGGATGGGACGCCGGTGTTTGAGAAGAGGTAAAAGGGCGCGGGGTAGAAAGCCTGCGACACTTAGGGCCGCCAACCCCCGCCAACATTTTCCCTCATGTTCGACCCAACCTACGTGTCTGAGAAACAAATGATGGCGAGGAATGTATCTCCTTCCGGAGCGTGTTGCTTTGTTTTTTCAAGAAAGCGATTGTTACTTGCGGAGCTGTTTTACAATCTCTCACCGGGGCCGAGGCGGCGTGTGGATTCTTCACTGCTGCTACGGGCACGCACGGTGATGAAGGCGCTGGCGCTGAGGATGGCGGCGGCGCAGAGCCAGCTGAGCATCTCGAATGACATGACTTCAATGGCAGCGAAAGCTAAAAATGGGGCGAGAAGACCGCGAACACCGGTGAGAAAGCTGTGGACGCTCATGTATTCAGCCACGGCGTGTTTAGGGGCGAGTTTGGTGACCCAGAGGCCCCAGGTGACGTTGCCTCCAGCGTTGGCTAGCCCCCAAAGGGCCATGCCGAGACTCCACATGAAAACGTTGTCCCCCATGAAGAAGATGATGATGGAAACGGCAAAGATGACATTCAATATCGCCCTTACTTTAAAGAGCCCGACGCGGTCATAAATCAGCCCCCAAGGGTAGGAGGTGAGCATACGTAGTGTCACCGGCACGACGCCAGTGATCCAGGCCACGGTGCGCTCAGGCACATCAAAGCCGTGTTTGGGATTTGCAAGGAACTCTACAAACAGACAGCAGGCTACGAGATTGCCGATACCCATCATCATCCAGGAAATCAGCAGCGTGCGGAAGTCGCGATCCAGTTTCACCCAACGCAGCGCAGAGCCGAAGCTGGTGTGTGCAGAGCCTTCGGCCTGCCAGTCAGTGGCTGGCAGGCTGTAGGTCCACCAGCCAGAGATGAAGCCCGAGGCGGCAAAACACCAGAGCAACCAACGATAGTTTTCGAGATCCAGGCCTACAAGCCAGCCTCCGAAGAACCCAAAGCCGACGGCGGAGGCGGCCCTCGTGACACCCGTGATGGAGTAGAGGCGTCCACGCCGCTCCACCGGATAGTTTAGTCGATAGAGCTGAGTCATGAGCGGAATCTGCATTGAGAAACAGAACAACCCCAAACTGAGCCCGATGATGAATGTCCAGGGCGACTCTGAAAACAAGGCTGAGACGGCCATGCAGGCGCCGCCTAGCATCTGAACGAGGGCTGCTGTCTGAGCTATGCTGCCGCGTGCTCGCATGAGCAGGGGGACGACGAACAAGCTGGTGATGAGACCGCCGCTCGTGGCACTCAGAAAGATGGATTTTTCCACATGTCCCAGATGAAAAACCCGCACAGCGATCAGCATGCCGAAGGTGGAAGACATCGAGTCCAAGACGCCAGCAGGCAGGGATCTCCACAGTTCATTGTGAAAGGTGCGTCTGGATTGGGGGCTCAAAGGTTCAGGCATCGTTTTTCCGATGACTCGGAAGGGCAGGGCACATGCAGTGCCCTCGAATACGCTCTGATGCAATACCTTGCCGTGCCACATTTG
>CANHTV010000073.1 GCA_947463285.1 Verrucomicrobiaceae bacterium
CGTGAGCACACGTTTGCCTTTGAGCTTACGGAGATCGTGGACGGTGTATTTTTTGCGCGGGCGAACCATAGAGTCCGGTGTTTAGCGAAAAGCCGCATGGGATGCACTGCGCAAAACTCGGAGTCATGGAGTCATGGAGTCATGGAGTTGTGGAGAGATGAAGAGCTGTACCTTCCAATACTCCAATACTCCAGCACTCCAGCACTCCAGCACTCCAGCACTCCAGCGATGGGTTTCACCATTCATGATGACGAGGAGAATTGTGACTTGATTCATGACTCTTAGTTGGCGGCGATAGTTGAAGTGAGGGGTTGCTATTCATCCCACACAGCTGTGTGATGAGTTCATGATGATGCACCAGGGACTACCATTGTGAGTATCCTTTCGCCATTACGGCGGGTGGCCTTCTTGGGGGACTACGTTCCCCGGCTCTGTGGAATCGCGACGTTTACTCGTGATCTTTGTGAAGCCGTCAGCCAGGCAGCTCCTGAAGCAGACTGCTATGTGGGGGCGGTCAATGACCGGGCGAAAGGCTATGATTACCCCGAGCGGGTGCGCTTTGAACTGATGGAAAAGGAGGTGGACTCCTACCGACGCGCGGCGGATTTCCTGAACTTCAACAATGCCGATGTTCTCTGCGTGCAGCATGAGTTTGGCATCTACGGAGGCCCGGCGGGCAGTCACTTACTGGCGCTGCTGAAGGAGGTGCGGATGCCAGTGGTGACGACGCTACACACCATCCTGAGTGAGCCGAACACGGCCCAACGAAAAGTCATGGAAGAAGTGGCCCGCCGCAGTGACCGTCTGGTGGTGATGGCTCGCAAGGGAGCAGAAATCCTGCGCGAGGTTTATGCCGTGCCGGATTCCAAGATCGCCATCATCCCACACGGCATCCCGGACGTGCCGCTGGAGGACTCAGCTACATCGAAGGCACAGTTTGGCGTGCAGGGCCGTCAGGTGCTTCTCACCTTTGGGCTGATCGGTCCAGGCAAGGGAATCGAGCACGTCATCGAGGCTCTGCCTGAGATTGTCAAAACGCACCCAGAGGTGGTTTACCTCATCCTTGGAGCCACGCATCCGAATCTGCTGGAGCGAGAGGGCGAGCGCTACCGGCGCAGCCTCGAATGGCTGGCGGAGGAACGCGGGGTGAAGGCCCACGTCATCTTTTACAATCGCTTTGTAACCCCGGCAGACCTGCGTGAGTTCATCAGCGCCACGGATATTTATCTGACGCCGTATTTGAATGTGAGCCAGATTACTTCCGGCACTTTGGCGCAGGTTTTTGGGGCTGGGAAAGCGGTGGTCTCGACGGCTTACTGGCATGCTCAGGAGTTACTGGCCGAGGGGCGCGGCCTGCTGGTACCTTTTGCAGATCCGGCGGCCATTGCTGGCGCTGTGGCACAGTATTTGGATCATCCAGCGTTGATGCAGCGCACGCGTGAGGTCGCCTGGCAGACCGGGCGCAGCATGATCTGGCCTGCGGTGGCGGCGCGTTATCTGGACTGTTTTCAGGATGTCTGCACGGAGCGCAAGCTGCCTGCACGCACGGCTTTCGCGGGCTGGACAGCAGCTGCGCGCGCTTATCAATTGCCAGAGCTGAAGCTGGATCATCTACTGCGCATGTCTGACAGCACAGGCATCTTTCAGCACGCGCTTTTCAGCGTGCCTGACTTTCACCACGGCTACTGCACGGATGACAATGCCCGCGCCTTCATCCTCTGCTGTCATCTGGATGATCTGGGCGATATGCCGCACTGCAAATGCCTGCGCGATCTCTCATCCACCTTTTTGGCCTTCCTGGCTTATGCGCTAAATGCAGACACGGGGCGGTTTCGGAATTTCATGAGCTTTGATCGCCGCTGGCTGGAACCCGCAGGCAGCGAAGATAGCCATGGCCGCGCACTCTGGGCGCTGGGCACTGGCACCACTCATGCGGCGGATGTCGGACAGCGGGGGCTGTGCGCACAGTTGTTTGGTCTGGCGCTGACGCCGGTGGAGGCCTTCACCTCTCCTCGTGCCTGGGCATTCACCTTACTGGGCCTGCATGAATATCTGCGCGCCTTCCCTGAAGACAAGCGGGCAAAAGCCGCACGCGAGGTTGTCCTGCGAGATCTGGTGCAGGTCTGGAAACACTGCGCCGAGCCAAACTGGCCGTGGTTTGAATCCAGCGCGAACTATGACAATGCCCGACTCTGTCAGGCACTCCTGCTTAGTGGTCGGGCCACTGGTGATGACGAGGCTTTCGACATCGGGCTGGAGTCACTCCGGTGGCTCGTCTCCATTCAAAAGACGCAGACCGGCTGCTTCAGGCCCGTCGGCAGCAATGGCTTTTACGTGCGTGATGGCATGAGGGCACACTTTGACCAGCAGCCGATCGAGGCACAGGCCATGGTCGCCGCCTGCCTGGATGCACGTCGTCTCACAGGTGATGACTTCTGGTTCCGCGAGGCCAACCGCGCCTTCGAGTGGTTCCTCGGGCGCAATGACCTCGCGCTTTCTCTTTATGATCCGGCGACGGGCGGCTGCCGTGATGGCCTGCATCCAGGCCGGGTCAATCAAAACCAAGGCGCGGAGTCCACACTCGCCTTTCATCTGGCACTGGCGGACATGAATTTCGCCACCCATCCGCTCTCCAACGCCAACGCATGAAACTCTGTCTCCACCGCCACCACATCATCCTTCAGCCGGAGAGTGCGCGTGTCATTGTGCGTCCGTTTATTCCCGGCAGCGCCCGCCGAGTCTCGGCCATCATTGGACGTACACTCGCCCTCACAGAGGCTGAGGCGGAGGCTGAGATGCAGGTCATCCATGACGGCTTTGATGAGCGGCACCTGGACATCGAGGAGGTCCTGCTCCGCCACTTTGCCAAAGTGCAGCCGGAGATCTTCACCCAGCGCCCGCTTAGCCACGCCCGCCAGCTGCTCATTGGCGCGCTCTTCTCTGGGGAGTATTCATTGGAGTCAGCCGCTTTGTTTAATCCCTCCATCGTCCCACATCCAGACCAGAGAGGGATGGCGGCAGGGGCGCTGCGTTTCATCATGAGCCTGCGGGCCACGGGTGAGGGACACATCTCGTCCATCGAGTTCCGGGAGGGCATCATAGCTGCGGATGGGGAGATCAACCTGCTGCCGGTATCACGTTTTGTCAGCCTGCCCGAGGTGCTGCCGAATCCCGGCTACCGGAAGAAGCGTTTTGTCATCAAGTTGCATGAGATGGGTTTTGACAATGACTGCACCACCGCCGTGATGCTAAGTCTGGGTGGAGAGTTTACCCGCAGTGAACTGGCACTCTGCGTGGCCCGCATTCGCAGGGAAAGCGTGCCGCTCTCCCATGAAACGCTGCGCACCCTGGAGTGCATCCAGTGGCTGGCAGACTCGAACTACGAGCTGAAGTTTCACACCAAGCTGGCTCTCAGTGAGCGCATCCTTTTCCCGGTCTCTGACAATGAAAGCAACGGCATCGAGGACGCGCGCTTTGTCCGTTTTGTCGATGACGATGGCAGCGTCATGTACTACGCCACCTACACCGCCTACAATGGCCGGGCCATCCTGCCCCAGCTCATCGAGACGGAGGATTTCATCCACTTCCGCGTCCTCACCCTGAATGGCAGTGCGGTGCAGAACAAAGGCATGGCCCTTTTCCCTCGCCGCATCCAGGGCCGCTATGCCATGCTCTCACGTCAGGATGATGAAAATTTGTTCGTCATGTTTGCCGACAACCCCCACTACTGGAGCGATCCGCAGCTTATCCTTCGCCCCTCAGAGGCCTGGGAATCTGTAAAGATCGGCAACTGCGGCTCGCCCATCGAAACGGCGGAAGGCTGGCTGGTCATCACCCATGGTGTCGGAGCCATGCGCAAATACTGCATCGGCGCCGCCCTGCTGGATCTGAATGATCCCACCCGTGTCATCGGTCGCCTACGCGAGCCGCTGCTCTCCCCTGAAGGCCACGAGCGCGAAGGCTACGTGCCGAACGTCGTCTATAGCTGCGGCTCCCTCATCCACGGTGGCCAGTTGGTCCTGCCCTATGCCATGAGTGACAAAGCCACCGGCATCGCCAGCATCCCGATCGACGGCCTGCTCGCCGAACTAAAAGCTGGAGTATCAGCACTGGTCACAGGGGCTGCGCCAGTTGTTGGATAGGCCGCCCAATGAGATCATGCAGGCCGCTTTGCCAGCGCATCGCGGATCATTTTAAGCACCTGCTCACGCTCGGCTCCGGCGAGGGGCAGACGTGGCTCGCGCACCCACTCTTGGCCGAGGCCGGTTTCCTGGCAGAGTAGCTTGATGTATTGAACGAAGTGAAGGTGCGTATCGAGCTTCATCAGCGGCTGGCTCCAGCGATACAGCGCGCGGCATTCATCCCAGCGGCCTGCTTTGGCGAGATCCCAGAGCTGCTGATTTTCTTTCGGGAAGGCGATGCCGCTGCCGCAAACCCAGCCGTCGATGCCGAGAATGGCGGACTCCAAAAAGAGGTCATCGACACCGGTAAAGATCTGGTAGCGATTGCCAACGTGATTGCGCAACTCAGTGATGCGGCGGGTGTTGGCGCTGCTTTCCTTGATGGCGTGCAGGTTCGGGATGTCGGCCAGCTCCACAAACATCTCCGGCGTGACATCGGTGTGATAGCCCACAGGGTTGTTGTAAAGCATCCAGGATAGCGGCGTGGCCTGCGCGAGCGTGCGGAACCACTGTTGGGTCTCGCGCGGATCACTTTTATAGACCATGGGTGGCATGATCATGAAACCGGATGCACCGATTTTTTCGCAGTCCTGCATGTAGCTGATGGCGCTGCGGGTGTTCATCTCCGCCACGCCACTGATGACCGGCACGCGGCCAGCCGCGACCTCGACAGCGTGCTTTACCACCGTGCGCTTTTCCTCAGGCTGGAGGCATTGATTTTCTCCTAGCGAACCGCACACGATCAACCCGGCAACACCGACATCGATCTGCGCCTGCCAGTGACGTGCTGAGGCTGCGAGATCGAGCGATTGATCCTGGTGAAGCTGAGTGAGTACCGCCGGGAAGACGCCGGACCAAGAGTGTGAGGTCATTTTCATGAGCGGCGACTTGTGCTGCCGGGATTGAGTGGGGTCTTGATTGCTTTGACCGCCACGGCCTGACATTTCAGCCAAAAGATCTCTCCAATGACCGCGAATCAACACAAGATTACTTGGGGCCAATTTGCAAACCACTCAGCCACGGTGCAGTGATCGGCGGCGGCATGCCGCCGAAAGGCTGATAACCCGGAAGCTGAATGACGCTCATGCTGTGCGGCTGGCTGGCGATGAAGAACAACGTATCCGCGCAGTCGCTGGTGCTGATCATTTTGGCTTTGTGATCCTCTGCGGGCTGCACCGGGCGCAGCTTCACCAGAGGCGTCAGCGCCTCACCGGGCGCGTATTCGGAAAGGATGATGCCCTGCGCGTTGAGCTGCATTCGTGCAGTGAAGAGCATGCCGTGAACGGCCCATTTGCTCGCAGTGTAAGGCACACCGGCATACGAGTCATAGCCATGCCCAGCCGTGGATGACACGACGACGATCCTGCCACCGCCACTTTCCGCCATCGGCTTCGCGACGGCCTGGATCATGTTCACCACACCGAGGACGTTGATGTCCATGACCTTCTGCCACGTTTCCGCACTGGCGATGCGTGACGGATCCGCATGAGCCATGAACCGGTCCGGCGTGTTGATGCCTGCGGTGTGAATGAGGGCGAAGGGAACTCCTTGTTTCAGCACTTCATCGACCGCTGAGGTCACGCTAGTCGGTTCGGCGACATCGCAGACAACGGGGATGATGTTTGGCGAAAGCGCGGCGGTTTCTTGAAGCGACTCTAGCGTGCGTCCAAACACAAACGTCTTCGCGCCGGCCTCTGCGAAACGCTTCGATGCTGCCTGTCCCATGCCGCCGCCACCGCCGGTGACGATCACAATTTTGTCTGTCCAGTTTTGATCCATTCTTCATGCTAACGAGCGTGCACAAGGCGTCGAGTCTGTGCTTGGCAAAAATCCGACCGCAAACCGCCAAAGTGTCCAAGACCTTCGTTATCCCTGAGCTTTCATGAGGGGATGTCAAAACAAGTCACTATCCTCGGCGCAGGCGTCATTGGCCTCAGCACGGCGCTTTACTGCGCCCGGCGCGGCATGCAGGTGACGATCATCGACCAAAAGCCACGTCAGCGCGATGGCTGCTCTTTTGGGAACGCAGGTATGATCGTGCCGAGTCACTTCATCCCGCTCGCGGCGCCGGGAATGGTCGCTTTGGGCCTGAAATGGATGTGGAACCCGGAATCGCCTTTCTACATCAAACCGAGGCTGGATCTCGATTTGATGAGTTGGGGCCTGCATTTTTGGAAAGCGTCCACGAAGGCCCGTGTCGAGACCGCCGCACCTATTTTGCGAGATTTTAGCCTGCTGAGCCGCCAATGCTACGAGGAGATCGGACTCGATTTCGGGCTCGTGAAGCGCGGTTTGCTCATGCTGTGCAAAAAGCAGCAAACGCTCGATGAAGAGGCTCACATGGCGGCGATGGCGAACCGACTTGGCATTCCCGCTGAGGTGCTCGATGCCAAAGCCACCGCCGCGCTCGATCCGGCTGTAACGATGGATGTATGCGGCAGCATCTTCTTCCCGAAGGACTGCCATCTCGCTCCTGGACGCTACATCGCGGCTGTTGAGACGGAGTTACTGAAACTCGGTGTCGAGATGCTTTGGGAGACGGAGGTGCGTGGTTTTAAAGTGGAGGGTGGGGATTTGAAAGCGGTCCACACGTCAAAAGGTCCAGTCGAGAGCCAAGAATTCGTGCTGTGCAGCGGTGTGTGGTCAGCCGAGCTGGCAAAGGAGCTGGATTTGAAGCTGCCGATGCAGGCAGGCAAAGGCTACAGCCTCACACTCGCGAATCCGAAGCAGCTTCCCGAGCTGTGCAGCATCTGCACCGAAGCGCGGCTCGCGGTGACGCCGATGGAAGGCGCGTTGCGCGTCGGCGGCACGATGGAGATGGCGGGCATCGACGAATCCATCACGCAGCGCCGCGTGCGAGGTATCTCGCGGGAGTTCCCGCAGTATTTCCCTGCGTTTGAAGAGAAGGATTTCGCCGAAGTCAAGCCGTGGAGAGGTCTGCGACCCGTTTCGCCGGATGGCATGCCCTACATCGGCCGCACGCAGCGCTGGAAAAACCTCACCGTGGCCACTGGTCATGCAATGATGGGACTGAGCTTCGCCCCTGCGACGGGCAAAATCATTGCCGACTTGCTCAGCGCTGAGAAATCGCCGGTGGCGCTCGATTTGATGTCACCGGATCGTTTCGCATGAAAATCGCCCCACTCCTCCTTCTTGCCTTTTCAACGACTGCGCTCGCTTTGGACCGACCGAAGCTGCAAATCCTCAACGCGGGCGAAAAGGCTGTGGAGGTCTTTTGGGTGGCTCCGGATGGCAAGCGTGCGCCAAATGGCAAGATCGAGCCGGGCAAGGATAGCATTATCAGCACGACGTTGGGACATCGCTTCGTCATCGTGGATGATGGGAAAGAAACGGAAGTGGTGAGCCAGGTGCCGGTGCAAGCTTTCCGCCATGATCCTAATGCCAAGGATGGCGTGCCCGCGTTTTACACGCAGGTCGTCCGTGCGCATGGCTACCCGATCTGTGGTTCGGCCAAGGTGAGTCCGTATGCACTGAAGGAAGCGGCTTACCTCGCTGATCTCATGCTGGCAAAGCGACCGGATGTGCGGGAGGCGATGATCGCCAGTGGATCGCGGCTTTGCATCCTCGCGCATGATGAGTTCACCACCGATCAACCTGAGTGGGTCTGGCTGGAGAAGGTGCCGGTGCCGGGCTTCGAGAGCATGTCGATCAAAGACTACCGCGATGCCCGTGCTCGTGGCATGGGTGGCAGTGCCACGGACCCTTTTTGCTCCTGCGCGGAGGAGAATCTGCTGGCTTACGATGGCGATCCTTACTCGACCGAATGCATTTTCATCCATGAATTCGCTCACAACATCCATCTGCGAGGCTTGGCGAATGTGGACGCCACCTTTGACCGGCGTGTGAAGGCATCCTACGAGGCTGCAATGAAGGCCGGGTTGTGGAAGGGCAAATACGCCAGCGTGAATCATCACGAGTACTTCGCCGAGGGCGTGCAGAGCTGGTTCGATAACAACCGCGAAAACGATCACGATCACAACCACGTCAATACGCGCCCCGAACTGCTGGCGTATGACCCAGGCCTCGCGGCACTGTGCCGTGAAGTTTTCGGAGACACCGAGCTGAAATACACCAAGCCAACGACACGGCTGACTGGACATCTCGCAGGCTACGCCCCTGCCAAAGCGCCGAATTTTCAATGGCCTGAGAGGCTAGAGAAGGCCAAAGCAGCTGTCCGTGAGGCAGCAAAAAAACGCTCGGATGCCGCAAACAAATTGGTTTCGGCTTCAGCCGAAAAGAGTGTGGCTAAAGCCGCAGGCACTTTCCATGAAAGCCGCGTCATCGCCGGATGGACACTTCACATCAGCGCGAAGATCGACCAAGCAGCTGTTACTAAAGCCCTGCCACTGCTCCAGGCTCAGCTCGAAGAAATCATCCGCGTCGTTCCTGCAAAGGCCGTGTCGGAATTGCAAAAGGTGCCGCTGTGGATCAATCCCGAGTATCCTAAGGTGCGTCCACGTGCTGAATACCATCCTGGAGCAGACTGGCTGCGCGACAACGATCGCGATCCAGTCATGGCTAGGGCAGTCGAATTCACCAACGTGCGCATCTTTGAGGAAGAAACACGCCGCATGCCAAACTTCGCGCTGCATGAACTGGCACACGCCTATCACCATCGCAGCTTACGAATGAGCTACAGCAATCTGGAGATCAAAAACGCCTACGAGAAGGCCAAGGCCAGCGGCAAATATGAACGTGTCGAACGCAAGGACAGCGAAGGCCGCACCCGCATGGAGCGTGCTTATGCGATGACGAATCCGCAAGAATACTTCGCCGAGTGCACGGAGTCCTACTTCTGCCGCAACGACTTCTTCCCCTTCACGCGGGATGAATTGAAGCAGCATGATCCCAAAATGTTCGCGTTGCTGGAGCGGCTCTGGGGAATCGAGTGATAAGGCCGCGTCTGCGTGTCGTTCAGACGCCCATGCGCTGTCTTGCTCTATTGCTTTCGTTATTCGGCATTCTGAATTCGGCATTCGCCGCCAGGCCGAATGTCATTCTCATCATGGCCGATGATTGCGGCTATGAATGCGTCGGTGCGAATGGTGGTGAGTCCTACCAGACACCGGTTCTCGATAAACTGGCGGCCACGGGGATGCGCTTCGAGCAATGCCATGTGCAGCCGCTTTGCACGCCCACTCGTGTGCAGCTCATGACAGGGCGCTACAACGTGCGGAACTACATCAACTTCGGCACGCTGCTGCGCACGGAGACAACCTTTGGGCAGCTTTTCAAAGGCGCAGGCTACAAGACCGGTATCTGCGGCAAGTGGCAGCTCGGCGGCGAGTTGGATTCTCCCCAGCACTTCGGCTTTGAGGAATCCTGCCTCTGGCAGCAGACACGCCGCCCACCGCGCTACGCGAATCCCGGGCTGGAATACAACGGCGTCGAGAAGGACTTCACGCAGGGCGAGTATGGACCCGACCTGGTGAACGACTTCGCCCTGGACTTTGTGACGAAGCACAAGACCGAACCTTTCTTCCTCTATTACCCGCTCATGCTCACGCATGATCCTTTTCAGCCGACGCCGGACAGTGCGGAGTATGACCGCACGATCAGCAGCGAGGCCAAGCAACGGGATGACAAGCACTTCGCTGGCATGGTGACCTACATGGACAAGCTCATCGGCAAGCTCGTCACCAAGCTCGATGAACTCAGCCTGAGAGAAAACACACTGCTTCTCTTTGTTGGTGACAATGGCACCTCCAGCAAGATGGTCAGCCGATTCAAAGGTGCTGATCTTAAAGGTGGCAAAGGCAGCACGACGCATCGCGGTACGCATGTGCCGATGATCGTGAGCTGGCCCGCCATGATCAAAGAAGGCCGGGTGAGCAGCGATCTCATCAGCAGCACGGATTTCCTGCCGACAATCTGCCAAGCGGCAGGTGTCGAAATGCCAGCGACCGTCGATGGCATCAGCTTCCTCCCCCAGCTCAAAGGTGAAGCCGGCACGCCTCGCGAGTGGCTCTACATGTGGTATTCGCCGAGGCAATCGAAGGACATGAAAGTAAGCGAATGTGTTTTTGATCACACGCACAAACTCTACCGTGACGGACGCCTCTACGACCTGAAATCCGACCCCGAAGAGCAGCAGTCGCTGGCCGCGAAAGATCCGGCAGCGGAGAAGCTACAAAAGGCTCTGGATCTCTTCATGGAAGCGCGTCCTGCAGCGCTGGATCAGGCCTTTTTACAGTCTGGACAAAAGCCCAAGAAAAAGAAGAAAGGCAAGGAGTGAGATGCCTCTTTTCTGCGCACGAATTTCACTTCCAGTTCCTTTTCAAGCTCTTAATCCTACGATACCATCTCCGTGGGAATACTTCGCCGAATGCACGGAATCTTACTTCAGCCGGAATGACTTTTCCCTTCACGCGCGATGAATTGAAACAGCACAATCCCGAGATGTTCGGTCTGCTGGAGAAGCTGTGGGGTGTGAAGCCGGTTACTTCACCTTGATCGGGAAGTTGCCTGTAGCGGCGCGTTTGCGGTTGTCGGTCACTCGAAGATGCACGCGGTAGGCTCCGGGCTTTTCAGGGGCGATGAAGGTGGCGGAGGTGCCTTCGACTTTGATGACACATTGCGGCAGCGGCTTGGTTTTGCGCTCCTTATTTTTATTGTCTCGGCCTGAGGACTCTGGTGTGACGGTCCAATGATAGGTCAGCGGATCACCATCGGAGTCGGTGGCTTCGGCTTGAGCGGTGAACTCGCTGCTGGCTGCGATCTCCTTTGTTGCGGCGCTGCTGATCAAACGCTTGAGCTCTGGGGCGTGATCTGTCGGGGGCTGGCCTTTCCAGAGTTCGTGCATCAGGTCGCGGACGGCGGTGGATTCACCGGTTTCGGTGAAGATGCCAAACCACGTCGAGGTAGCTTCTTGCTTCTGCCCCCAAAGAAAGACATAGCCGCCCCAGCAGTCGCCAGCGGGCCTGATGGCGGCTTCGTAGCCTTTGCGGATGTCACGCGCTTTGTTGCCGCTGGTTGGCTCAATGGGCGCGCCCCAAGATGTGCGGGGGCTTTCCCAAAAACCGCGTGCTCCGTATTCGGTGACCACCCAGGGCCGTGTCCAGCCTGCCTTAGCGAGGTAGTCACGCAGTCCATGAAGTGCGCCATAGGTGTTGATGCCGACGAAGTCGAGGCTCGGCGTGTGGGCTTGGAGTCCGGCGACCTTGGTGGGCTGCAATCCGGCGACGGCGGTGAAGGTGGGATGCACGGGATCGATCCCCTTAACGGCTTTAGCGAGCACTTCGAGCTGTTTCCAGTAAGCGGTGTTCTCGCCATCGCCTTCGGCTTCATTGCCAATGCCCCAAAAGAGCAGCGCGGGGTGATCGCGATACTGAAGCACTTCCTTTTTCACGCGCTCGGTCTGACGTGTGCAGTGCTCGGGTTTGGAATACGAAAACCAATTGCACTCAGGCTCCAGCCAGATGCCCGCGCAGACGGTGAGGTCGCGCTTCTGGGCAGCATCGAGAATCAGCCCCAGGCCATTCGTGGTCCAGGTGCGGAAGCTGTTGCCACCAGCGGCCACGAGTTCATCGAGATGCTTGTCGCCCGCTGCGCCTTTCACAAAGTAGGGCTCGCCTCCTCGCATGATGCCGACTCCCGGCACGATTTTCACCGGCAC
>CANHTV010000074.1 GCA_947463285.1 Verrucomicrobiaceae bacterium
ATTCTGGAGCCTCAAGTCCTTGGTGCCGCCGAAATCGGCTACGAAGAAGTAACACATCCCGACTGGTTCCAGCCACACATCGGCGTCGATGAAAGCGGCAAAGGCGACTTTTTTGGTCCCCTGGTGATCGCTGGTGTCTATGTCGATGCCAAAGTGGCACGAATGCTGAATGATGCTGGTGCTGTGGACAGTAAACGCATCGGTAGCGATACCAAAATCAGCAATCTAGCGCAGAGTATTCGCCAACTTCCCGGCATTCGCTGGGAAGTGGTGCAGATCAACCCAGCCAAATACAACGAGCTTTACACCAAATTTGGCAACCTGAACCGCCTTCTGGCCTGGGGACACGCGAAAGTGATCGAGTCTCTGCTGGAAAAAGTGCCAGAATGTCCACGAGCTCTTTCAGATCAGTTTGCCAATCCCGCCTTGCTGCCAAAGGCCCTTCAAACCCGAGGTCGTAACATCGAACTCATCCAGCGAACCAAGGCCGAAAGTGATCCCGCTGTGGCCGCAGCATCCATTTTGGCGCGAGATGCTTTCGTGAAATGGCTTGATCATGAGGGTAAAGCCTTGGGTTTACTCCTCCCCAAGGGGGTGTCCCAGTCGGTGAAAGACCAAGCTCGACACATTTTTCAATGTATGGGTTCCGAAGGTCTCTCAGGTGTCGCAAAAATGCATTTTAAGACCTCCTCCGAGATCATGCAGTCTGGACCATAAGCATTTAACCCGAGAATAACAGTGATTGATAACAAGGAAATGCTTGCGAAATCCCCATAAGAAGGCAATTCCTCATCCCCCCCTGGATTCATGGCTACTATTACAAAACGCGAAATCGTCTCCGAGCTGAGTGATCAGACCGGACTCACCCAAGTTGATGTTTCTCTCCTCGTCGATTCCTTCATCGACCTCGTCGGAAAGAAGCTTGAAGAAGGCAACGACGTCACCTTCCGCACGTTTGGGACTTTCGAAGTCCGTGTCGCCAAAGCGAAAGTGGGACGCAATCCCAATAAGCCAGAAAGCGAAGTAAGAATCCCTGACCGCTGTGTCGTGCGCTTCAAGCCAGGCCGCGAGCTCAAAAAGCGCGTTTCAGATCTGCCGCCTGAGAAAATCAGTTGATGCAGCGGCCTGAATGGCCGTTAGCCCAGCAACTGTTTCCTCATGCTTACAAGCCTCTCGGAGATTCCTTCACGCAAAAGCAGTGGACTGCCTTTGGCCGTGCTCACTGCCTATGATTACCCCACATCCCGGCTTCTCGATGAAGCTGGCGTGGATCTCATCCTCGTCGGTGACTCGCTTGGCATGGTAGTGCTGGGTTTGCCCGATACCACGGGTGTGACCATGGAGATGATGCTGCATCACACCGCGGCAGTGCGTCGCGGTGTTAAACGTGCGCCCGTCATCGCAGACCTACCCTTCCACAGTTACGACACCCCCGAGCAAGCTCTCGCCAATGCCCGCCGCCTAATGGACGCTGGCGCGGATGCCGTGAAACTGGAAGGCGGCCGAGCGTTCATTCCTCAAGTATGTGCCATCATTGCTAGCAGCATCCCATTCGTGGGTCACATCGGCATGTTGCCTCAGAGCGTGCGGGAAGAAGGCGGCTACAAAAAGAAAGGCAAAACACCAGAGCAGATCGAAGGCCTGATCGCAGATGCGGTCGCCTTGGATCAAGCCGGAGCCACCGCCATCGTTCTGGAGAGCATCGTGCAAGACGTAGCCGCACAGATCACGGAGAAGATCAGAGCCAGTACCATCGGTATCGGTGCCGGATCAGGCACCGATGGACAGGTGCTCGTCACCCATGACCTCATCGGCAGCTTCCCCTGGTTCAGACCGCCTTTTGCGAAAGCAAGGTCAGACGTCGCCCGAAGCATTTCGACCGCTGTCCATGAATGGCTCGCCGAAGTGCGGGCCCCCTAGTTTTAAGCGCGGATCGGAGGTCCATACCAGACATAGCACATCAGATAAACGATGATGCCCGTAACAGAAACATAGAGCCAGACAGGGACCGTCCATTTCGCCATGCTCTTGTGGCGGCTATAACGATGACGAAGCGCAGGCACAACGGTCATGATGATCATTGGCAGACTGAGAATCGCGAGTGGGATATGCGTAAAGAGAATGGTAAAATACAATGGCCGAGTCCAGCCAGTGCCCGCGAATCTCACATGCCCGGCATGGTAGTGATAATAGAGATAGCAGCCTAGAAACGCCGTCGAAAACAGCAGGGCAATCACCATGCTCGCCACATGAGCCGTGCGCTGGCCTTTTTTGATCAGGATCAGGCCAAGAATGATGTGCAGCAGTGCACAGGCATTAAAGATGGTGTAGAGTCCAGGGAGTTCAGTGACAGTCATGGTAACAAGGAGAACGAATCGTTTGGAAAATGGCGGCTATCTTTCATAAGGGGCCTACTTCTTTTCTTCGAGCAGGAATTTCAAGTCCTGGCGGATTTTTTTGTCCCAGTATTCTTGGTATTCGGGATCAGCATTCATCACGTCATAAAGCCCCCGGATATGCCCCTGATGATCAACCAGACAAACTCGCAGGTCATGGATGTATTTATCGTCAGGCGTCAGGCGGTCAGCTACAGGCAGGTCCTGCACAGGCCTAAACTTGAAGGACAACGTCAGGTACTTCCTGACATCATCTTTTGGCCCATTGAGAAACCACCAGTGATCCGTGTCCTTGATGTCGATCCCGCTGGCGAAGGCTTTCATCATCTCAGGAGTGTCATCAGGATCGAGCGTGAAGGAAAGGAACTGCACATCAGGATTCCCTCCAAGCTCACTGTAGAGCTTTTTCAGCTTTGAAACCACGCCGGCACAACCACGCGGACAGCGGGTAAACACCCACGAAGCCAGCAAGATCTTGCCGCGTAACTCCGCCAGATGAACCGTTTGGCCGTTGCGCTCGGTGAGCACCAGATCCTTTTCGAGGCGACCCAAATAGGAAGGGCGTTCCGTTTGTGGTGCTAACTCACCCAACTTGCCTTTAGATTTTTCTGACTCAAGTGAGGTGTAGATCAGGTAGTTGTAAAAAACAACAATCCCCAAGGCGATGAGGATGATAGGCACCCATAATGTCCAGGGGTTGATTCTCGGAGTTTCGCAGGGTGGTTCTTGGAGAGACATGATAATAAGTAAGACGAAAGGCGTGTGTTGAATGGATTACCTCCAAGCAGCCACCGTAATAATCAAGATGACGGGCAGATACATCAGAGTGCCGAAAAACAAGCGCCGCGCCGTGGCTCTCTCAGGTTGTTTTTGGAAAACCACTGCACGCTGACATAACCAGAGATTCAACAATAACGCGACGGGCAAAAACAGCCAAACATTCACCAAAGAAAGAGCCACAGGAAAAAACATCAGCAGGAGCATCGCGACAGACCAAGCTAAAGCGTGCTTCGAGGTGCGCGCACCGAGTTCATCGTCATTGGCTAGCATCACGAAGCCACCGCGCCGATATTCATCGCGATACATCCAGTTAATTGCCAGGAAATGCGGCAACTGCCAGAGAAACAAAAGGGCGAAAAGGTAGATCGCTCCTGGCTCCACAAGGATGCTCCAGCGAAAATACGCATCTCCAGATCCCGGCACACCTGCGGCGCCAGCCCATCCGATGAGCGGCGGCAAGGCACCAGAAACAGCCCCCACCAAGGTATTCGAAGCCGACTGTCGCTTCAGTGGAGTGTAGATAAAAAGATAAGTCGCCAACGTCAACGCCGTGAGCACTGCAGCCTCGATATTGACGCGGTGAACAAGATGGATCAGACCCGCAGTGCTCAGCAACCAACCAAAGGCAAAAGCTGCCGAAGGACTGATGCGCCCGGCAGGCAGAGGTCGATCCGCAGTGCGCGTCATGCGTGAGTCAGGCTCGATTTCCATCAACTGATTGAAAACTGCAGCTCCAAAAGCTGCCAGTGTGCTGCCGATTATCGTGTGAACCAGCTGCCAGACATTCATGTCGGAACCCGCCCGCAACCAAAAGGCCACAAAGGTGGTAACGATGACCAGGGCACTGAGGCGAAATTTTGTGAGCGTCAATAAATCACGCAGGTTGGAATTCGCAGCAGAGGGTATTTCCGGGGGGGCAGACTCACTCATGAAATCCACATTAGATCAGAGCCTTGGCTTTGTCAGGCACCGACTGCCCCAGGAGACCGATTCCTGTTGTCGAAGCCCAGACTGAAATCATGACGAGGAAGGAAAGCACCAAAATCCCCAAACCATTGAGCACATGCAAATTGGTCACCCAGAAACTTTTACCCGTCAGGATAACATAAACACCAAGAATGACTTGATTCACCGGCATGATCATCAGAGCCGGGGACACCCAACGCAAACGAGGCACTTGTCCGATCCAGTGACGCGACTTCAGAGCCACAAACAAAACCAACAAGGCGACTGAAAAACCCCAGTATTTATGCAGATGCAGTACAAAAACATCGGCAGGACTGAATGGAGGCAACAAGAATCCCTTGGTCGTCAAAAGATCTGATGCCGCCAAGTGCAGCCTCTGCGTGTGGCGCAAAGTAGCTCCGATAATCAACTGAACGAAAACAGCAAAGAACAACAACGTGGTCCAAAACCGAGCACTCTTGGCGGTCAACGAAGGCCAGACAATTTTTCCCTCCGCCCAAGTTCGAGAAGACGCGAAAACGATGAAAACAAGGAGACAGAAAAACAGTTGCCCTAGAGTTCCATGAGTGATGCCATAAGGATCCGACATCTTGAGCACTCTCAAACCGCCGAGCGAGGCCTGTAAAATCACCACCAACAAAGCCAGCGTCGTAAGGCCACGCAGCAATGCCCACTTCCTAGCGGCCCATACCAGGATCAACCAAGCCGAAGCCATAAAAACGATGATAAGGGCCGGCAAAAGAGCCATTTGGAAAACCAAATAGAGATAACCAATGCCCACAAAAATGATTCCAGCAGCCTCTAGAAAGCTCGGTCTGCATTTGGCAAATTGCCAAAAATACATCGCCAGCACCAAGAATCCCAAAGTGGTGGCGATCCAGCGATGACCGTGCTCAAGCAGAAGAGCAGGAACCTGATACCAGCCATCTGGATTAACCTTGCCAAAACATAATGGCCAATCGGGAACCGCCAGACCTACATCTTCTGTCGTTACGGCCGCCCCCCACCAGATGAGCAACAAGCCCACTAGGAGAGTAAATCGAGCGAAATAATGAAAAAGGCGCATCTGAGTGTGCTGATTCTAGGAGGTGGCTTCAATATTTTCTAATGAGCCATCGAAGTCCAAGTCACAAGCACTACGTGAGCAGATTGAGTTCGGTAACTAATGTTACTTCGCTGCAACTGGCACAGACTTCTTGGCCGCAGCACCGGATTGCTCTTTAGCCCATTCGTCGAATTCTTTAGCTTCGACAACTTCAAGAACTGCCTTCATTTGAGCATGACCTGGTCCACAAAGCTGACCGCAAATAATATCCCATGTGCCAGTCTTTACAGGCTTGAACCACATGTGAGATTTCACTCCCGGGCAGGCATCCTGTGCAGCACGCATAGGCACCAACGCTAAGTTGTGAATGACATCTTTACTGGCGACATCCACAATGACAGGGCGTCCCACAGGAAGCTTCATGGTTCCAGGATTCACGAAGTCATCCTTGCCATTAGGGTCATTCAGTTCGCGACCTGTGGCGTTAGCCGGAGAAATGGCTCTTGGGTTCCAAGTGCTGAGCATAGCATCGTCACCAGGATATTGAAAATTCCACAGAAACTTCTCACCCAAAGCACGCATTTTAATCGTGTCAGGACTGGTAGGGTACTCATCAGCTTGACGTGACCACAGTGGAAAAGCGAAGCCCAGCAGGAGAATGGCCTCAACAATCACCACGCCGATTTCGATGTGCGTCGACGCATGTCCACGAACGCCGTGATAATCAGCTCTGGCATTCTTGCTGGCGCGGAAACGGGTGAAAGCCAGAATGAGGAAAATGGACCACCCGATGAACAAGGCCAGCATGAACCAATGCACGAAGCCAAGCATGTGATCAACTAAGCCACCGTGTTCAGATGCGTTGGGAGTGATGCCAAGCCAGATGTTGATGTCAGAAATACTCATATTCAGCGGGAGATGTAGGTAGAAAAGAGGGACTAGATTGAAGCAGCTGCACGCTGCTGTTTACGGGCGAAATTAAAAACAATGAGGGCAACGCAAGCCATGCCCAACATCAAAAAACCAAGCATAACAATAACAGCCAAATCCTGAGCCTGAGCGATGAGGCTGTTGGGATCGGCTTTGCAAGTGGCGCAGGCAATCAAATTCATGGCTTCAGTAGTTGTCAGGTCAGACAATAATCTGGCGTGATTTTTTGATCAGATACCAAAAAGAATACCCAATTAACCCGAGGCTGGTCCAACCAGCTATGAGACCAAGGTGAGAAACTTCGAGCTTGGCGGTCTCTTCCGGCATCAGTCTTGTCCACAACCAAAAGCCACCATCGCAGACAATTGCGAAAAAAAGGAAAACGTAATGGAAGTGCTTTAAAGACATGAAGATGAAATTTTAGAATCCATCAAACACCAGGGGGTCTGTGCTACTCGCGTAGAAGAGAATAAAAAGCGCTAGAACGAAAGTGATGGTGAAGGCTAAGAATTTGTAAATCAGAACCTTTTCATGATTTAGATGCATGAATATCAAAGCCACCAATGCCGCCTTGATCGTGGCTAGGATCATACCCACGATGATATTGAGACTATGCGTCGGAAGCTCAACGTAGGACAAACCAACCGTTAAAATAGTGAACACTGCCAGCATCAACCCGATCACTTTGATCTTCTTGATGGACTTATAAATTTCTTCAGGGCTGTCAGCCATATCGTTAAGTTGTGCAGGGTTGAATTACAGGAGGTAAAGAAGGGGGAAAAGGAAGATCCAGACCAAGTCCACGAAGTGCCAAAAAAGACCACCTACTTCGATACGGTTTGCCATGTGTTCAGGATTCTCGCGTAAACGGCGACCATCAAAGATCAAGAAATACGCCAGAACCAATGCACCAGCGATAACGTGCAGGCCATGAAGACCTGTTAAGGTGAAATAGATAGCGTAGTAGCTGTTAAGTTTGGGTGTGAAGTTTGAGTAAAACTGTACGTCTTTGCGCTCCAACTGAACTTCTGGATGATGCGAAGCGTGTCCGGCATCATGTCCTTCTTTAGGGGCGTGAACCTCAGCGCCATGAGCTGCGTTAGATGCCTCATGAGACTCAGGTTTAGGCGAGTGAATGTGAAGATAGAACTGTTCCTTCTGATGAGTGGCACTCTTGTTGGGATCACGGCTGAGTCCGCCTTTGCCGTCGTCATACTTTTTGCTGAATTCAGCAATGGCCTCATCGCGTTGATGAATGAAGAAGTTCTTCCAAGCTGAACCAAGGTAATGTTCGTTCCAGGCGAGTGACTTTTCTTTCTCGGGTGTGCCACGAAGATCAACGCCATCGACTTCGATGGTCATTTTATCGTTGATGATCTTTCCTTCGACTGTCGTTCCGTCACGGAACGAGATCGACTTGGCATCCAACGCTGGCTTGGCCAGAAGCTTAGATGGCGGCACTGAAAAAGTAATCGGAGATGCTGCCTTGAGCTTGATGGACCAGTTGGGGGTTTCCTTCAAACCCTCAGCCTTCTGTTTTTCTCTGGCCTTGGCGCGGGCTTCATCAGCAAGCTTGGCAAAGCTAGTGCTGTCCAGTTGGATGTCTTCACCTGCCTCCGTTTTGAAAGAAGGAGCCGTGCCTTTGATATAGGGCAACACATAAGAAACTGGATTGGCGTCAATCGAAGCAGTCTTCCCTGCAACCGTCAGGGTAAGTTCGTTGACCTCACCGAACTCAATATCGAAACCATGAGGCAAGTGACCGGTAAGGATGGTGCCATCAGTCATCGTGACCGAATAATGGGTGAATTTAGAGCGGTACTCAAAACTTTTGATGACCATGAAGGTCAAAGCACAGGCAATCGTGATCGCCATGTAAACTTTATAGGCCGTAAATTTCCGGAGCTTGATCGAGGCCCAAGCCAGCAAAACGGTGACAGATGAACCGATCAGCACAAGAGTGTTGATGAAGCCCATCGTGACGTTCAGCTCATGAACCGGCCAAGGATAATCAGCACCTACTCGGAGGAAGATGTAGGCTGAAAAAAGGCCGCCAAAAAGCATGACCTCAGAAGCTAGGAATAACCACACGCCGACTTTGGCGTTGTAGAGTCCAGTGTCTGGACGGGCGGAAACGGTATATGGGATGTCCATGGTCGATCAGTGATTCAGTTCGCCGTATAGTTGCGGATTAATGATGAGCAGTAACAGCAGGCACAGGAGCAGCCGAGGGTTCGGCACGCTTGCCTGGTTCAGATTCCCATTGTGGGAAGAAATCCTGCTCCATGCCTGGAACGCTGTATTCGTAAGGACCACGAACAACCACAGGTTCGAAGTCAAAATTGCCGTGAGGAGGAGGTGTTGGTGCCGCCCACTCCAGAGTGGTAGCGTTCCAAGGGTTGTCGCTACCCGCTTCCTTACCACCTTTGATGCTGAGGAAGAAATTCAAAATAAAGGGAACCTGCCCGAGCGCCAATACGAAGGCACCGACAGACATCATCACATTCAGACCAAACAAATTGTTTGGAACATCCATGCCGAAGATGCTAAAAAAGCTCGAGGTAAATTCGGTAAACCAATTAGATGCACTGGACGTCTGCTCAAAGTATTTACCACCATCATACCAGCGACGATGGAACCCACCCATGCCTTGGATGAACATAGGTGCAAAAATCATATTCATGCCAAGCAATGAAGGCCAAAAGTGGAGTTTACCAAGGAATTCATTCATCTTTCGACCAGTGGCTTTGGGGTACCAATGATAGATGCCGGCAAAAAGGGCAAAGATAGTTCCTGGGGCCACAACGTAGTGGAAATGCCCGATCACGTAATAGGTATCATGAAGAGCAAGGTCGATGAAGGTGAAAGCAAGGGGCAGACCCGTCAGACCACCAATACCGAACATGGGCAGGAACGCAGAAGCGAATAACATTTGGGGTGTGAAACGAATCGAACCTCCCCAAAGTGAGATCATTAAACCCGTCAGCAGAATGACTGAAGGCACAGAAATTAGCACCGTGGTGATTTGGAAGTAGGTGGACATCATGGTGCCCATACCCGTGAGGTACATGTGATGTGCCCAAACCAAGAAGCTAAGAAATCCTAGAGTAAGAGCGCCATAGACCATGGCCTTGTATCCCCAAAGTGGACGACGAGTGTTTGCGGGGATCACCTCAGCCAAGATGGCGAATGCAGGCAAGATCAGAACGTAAACTTCCGGATGAGCCAAGAACCAGAACAAGTGCTGATAAAGCAAAGGGCTACCACCACCCGAAATATCTAGGTGCTGGCCACCCTCCATCAAACCTGTAGGCAGGAAGAAACTTGAACCGAAAACACGGTCAGAAAACTGGAGGAGTGCAGCAACTTCAAGCGGAGGGAAGGCCAACAGAAGCAAGAAAGAAACAATGAACATGGCCCAGCAGAAGAAGGGCATGCGCATCCATGTCATTCCCTTGGCGCGCAAGTTAATGACTGTTGTAATCACATTCACCGAGCCAAGCAAGGA
Organism: Verrucomicrobiaceae bacterium; assembly: GCA_947463285.1. Lineage (GTDB taxonomy): Bacteria > Verrucomicrobiota > Verrucomicrobiia > Verrucomicrobiales > Verrucomicrobiaceae > Prosthecobacter. The sequence goes on from CANHTV010000074.1 coordinate 9,626, forward strand.
AGCCGAAATGTTGAAAACCATGGCCAGCAACCACCATGTGTGGCCATGCATCCATACATTGGTGACTGCGATTGAAGTCGTAGAAGCCAAGGGAGAATACATCGTCCAGCCGGTTTGAACAGAGCCTGTGCCTACGAAGAAGCTCGCGAACATCATGACTCCGCTAACAAAGAACAACCAGTAGCTCCACATATTCAGTTTTGGGAAGGCCATGTCAATGGTGCCGATTTGCAGCGGCATCACAAAGTTCACGAAACCTGCAAAGCCAAGCGGCACGATGCCAAGGAACACCATGATCGTTCCGTGCATCGCACCGAGCATGTTGTAGAGTTCACCATTCACAACACCGCCGGGAGCCCAGCGGCCAATCATTTCGTTGAAGACCCAGCCAAGGCCAGGAATACTTGAAACCACATCAAACCCAGGAATCGGCTGACCTGGATAAGCAATGCTCCAGCGCATCAACATCATCAGGAAGAAACCAAACAATAGAAACAATAGCCCTGTAATCGCATACTGAATTCCAATGACCTTGTGATCCGTGGAAAAAATATACTTATTCACAAATCCTAGTTCGTGATGGTCATGGCCGTGATCATGGGCATGATCGTGAGAGTGTGCAGCAGCGCTCATAGAAGGATGGGAACAGGTAAAACGTGAGTGATGTGAAATTGGAACAGCTAATTAACGCTGAAGAGAAGCAAGTAGGCTGAAGTTAAAATTCGCCACAGCCTTACCCTGACTAACAGTGATTTTTTTCTTCACAGGCTCGGCGAACATCGGATGCCAAGCTGTTAATTCGTAGTCAGCATCCGGGAGTGAACGATTGATTTCAAAGCGCCCATCCTTGTCAGTCGCAGCGATATAAATACCTTCGCCGACATAAACCCAAGCCTTCATCCAACGATGGACGTCACACTCGAGACGATAGACCCCTGGCTCATTGAATAGATATTCATTTTCGTCACCTCTTGCAGGTTGAGCAAGGTTCACCAAGTTAACTCCGCCATTGAGAGTTCCTGCTTCATGGCGAACCACGCGAATATTGTGAAATGTCAGATCACTGTTACGCAGCTTGAGCGTTTGACCAGGCTGCAAAACAGTCATGTAAGGAACGAATTCGCAGTGTTTTTGATCAACTAGAGGACTGGCATCAGCGAGATTGGTGGCACGATCACTGAGGTTGAGAGACACAACCACATCTGCCAATCCACCAGTGTCAGAGATACGCCAAGTAGGATTGACCAGCTGTCCATGCCCAGCACAAAATGGGTTTGAACCGGTATCAATCCGTTGATTGGTGTTTTTTGGTAGGCCATCAATGAGTTTGACTTGTCCTTGGATTGACGCCTTCAGAGCAATCTCCCGAGCTGGAGTCAACTGATAGACAACAGGCTCAGCGACCTTACCACAAGCAGTCAGACTGAGCAGCATAAACATCCCGATAGCGCATGTAGGCACTTTGGCAGGATGAGTTTGCGGCTTATACGACATAACCAATCAGATTCACTTCGCTTCTGCCGGGGCTGCTGCACCAGGACCAGCAGGAATATCTCCCGGCACATTGGCTGCCGCGAATTTCTCAAGTTCAGGAGCCGTCCATTGCGCTGTTCTGGTTTCCACGGAGCGAACTTTCTCAACCATTTCCTTGGTAATCATGGTTGCTTCATTGCCCCAAGTATTGCGGATGTATGTCAATACATTGGCAAGATCGCCAGCAGACATAGCAGCTCCAAAGGCCATCATTCCGCCCGGAGTATTGTAACCTTGCCCTTTAACTGTGATAGCTCCGACCAAACCGTGCTGAACGACACGAACAAGTCGCTCAGTGCCACCAGTCACCCATTCGGAACCCGCGAGAGGAGGAAACTGGCCGGGAATACCCATGCCGTTGCCTTGATGGCAACCACCGCAGACTGCATAGCCGCTGGCTCCTTTTTTCATTGCCATCTGAAATGGATCCATGGCTGCTGCTCCATCGCCGGCACCAGGCCGTGGATCTGGGCTGCTTGCAGAAGCGAAAGGGTTGCTGGTGTTGAAGTCGTAATTTCCAGTCATCGGTCCAAGTTGACCACCGGCAATGACACAGGCGATCATCGCTAAGAAAATGACGATCATTGGAGCTGGAGCTGCTCCAGTTTGA
>CANHTV010000075.1 GCA_947463285.1 Verrucomicrobiaceae bacterium
CCTTCTACGGGCTGAGCTACGGTGGCAAATCAGCCATGCGCACGCCCGCGGTGCTCAAAGACTACTGCCTGAGCATTTGCAGCGGCGACTTCAATGAGTGGGTGCGCAAGTGCGTCAGCAGCGATATGCCGATGAGCTACATCCACACACACGAATACGAAATTTGGGAGTGGAACATGGGCAGGACCTTCAACTACGCGGAGATGGCCGCTCTCATCGCGCCGAGGCCTTTCATGGTCGAACGAGGCCACAACGACGGCGTCGGCACTGACGAATGGGTGAACTACGAGTTCGCCAAGGTCCGCCGCCTCTACAACAAACTCCTCATCGGCGAACGCACCACCATCGAGCACTTCGACGGCCCGCACATGATCCATGGCGTAGGGACGTATGAGTTTCTCAAAGCGAAGCTCGGACGATAAACGATCCGAGCTTTAGCGGCCAATCGGAACCGCGCGTTGAGTTTCAGTCGGCACCTCAATGGACGATGAAGAGGGCGGCGTGGCACGGACTGCTTTGGGAGCCGTAGGGACAGAATACCAGTTAAGCTGTGGCACGCCTTTCAGCTCAACCCAGGCCTGATTGCCGAGCTTGGTCCACTCCAGTTCAACGATGGCATAGACCTGCGCGCCCCAAGGGATCTTGTCACGCAAGTCGCGTCCCATGGTGGAATCCTTCTCCACAAAGACGGTGGCCATGAAGGGATTCGGCGGTGCCGGACTGATGCGAAAAGCTTCTTTTCCAGCAGAGTTCGGCACCTTGTCTTCAAAGTAGTGAGTGCGAGTGATTCCCACATGAAAGCGCGCCGTTCCTTCCTGGTAGGTCAGCAAAAACTTCTCCAGCAGGCGGTCCTTGAATTCCACGAAACTAAGCCAATCGACCTTGAAGGAACCGCCGACATCCTCAAGCATCACAGGCACGGGAAACTCCCAAGTCTTGCTTTCGACACCAAAGATCGCATGGGCTCCGCCGCCGATCTGAGGTTTTGGATGGTAGGTCACGAGACCAATGGCATCAATGAGGATAGGGCCATCCGCGTTGACACTGTAGTAGCGCTCCATGATCGGTTTCATGGCATCAGCAGCGAGCGTGTAACTCAGACGCTCGGCCATGTTTTGAGCTCCCAGAAATTTCTTCAAGGCCTCTGCCGCAGGTTCCGCTTCAAGTGGCACTTCAACATGGACCGCTTTGGTTTCCAATGTGCCTGTGGTTGCGACGTTGGCTGTCGCTGCATTGGGCTTGGCGGGAACTGTGCCAGCAGGCGCTGGCACTTCTACCATGATCGAGTCAGTCGGTTGCTTTGGCTCCACTACCGGGATGGGTTTAGCAGGCAGGTCCGTCTTCTCCTCCATGGCCTTGGCCACAGCTTCGTCAGTCACACGCTCGGCTTTGGGGGGCTGCTCCGTTGGCTCTTCCCTGGGCACAGGATCTGTCTTCGCTGTGATACTTAGACCGGATGGCTCTCCACTTTTCACGGGAAGAGAGGGAGCGGATTCCTGAACCATTTCAGAAGACGAGGTAAACTTCGCGACGAGCACTTGAAGGGGTTCACGAAACAGCCAACCGACGATCGCGAGCGCACCGACAAGAAGTAGCGAAGCAAGCCCAATCATGAAAATGTTGGAGGCTCGTTTGGGCTTATTGAGGGGGAGAGACCGAGTCGCAGAGAAGTTCGGTGGCACGAAACTGTCTGAGGGAGGCCGCATTTCTGAATTCGACGGCGCATTGGCCTCCAATGAGGCCGTGGACGAGGTCGGTTGCAACGGAATCGAGGGCAATGCCCGAGCGAGCAAGCCACCGCCGAACCCATCATTTGCTGACGTGTTGACCGACAATGCTGGTGCCCCAGAAATGAGGGTGCTCTGACCTGGTGCAGTTCCCGGGCGATGTTGATTGGAGGCGTCAGGAAAAGCCGTTTGCGGCGCACCATTCCAAGCAACGGCTCCGGGCATCCCACCAGTCAGGGGCCTTTGCCCGTCCTGGCGTGCTGGTGGTAAAAAACCGCCCGGCGAGTGCTGAGCAGAAGGAGCAACGGCCTCAAGCATTGTCTGTCCAAATCCGGGTGGCTGCTGCCAAATAGGCTGGCTGAGTGCAGGTTGCATCCCGCCCATAGGAACTCCACCACCGAGCACTCCCGTGGTGTGTTGCTGGATGTTGGGAAGTGGCATCACCGCCCCTTGAGGGCTGGCTGGCGGCATACTGCCGAGCATCTGAGAGGGTTGCTGAATCGGAGCAGGAGCAGCCATCGGATTCATCCCAAAAACTAGTGCTGGGGAAGCCGATGGTGACGTCACCGTCGTGCCGCACATGGGACAAGGCCCGCTGACACCTGCCAGATGGGAAGGCACCGTGAGCATATGCTGACATGCGCTACACTGAAACTGAATGACATCTGGATTCATGTTTTGACTCGACAGGCGAAGATTCCTAACAACTCCGTAGTTTCACCCCAATTGTGAGTTTCGACAAGCGCGGCTTTAAAGGAATTCCTAAAAATCAGTATTTTCTGTAAATTTCAGATACATTCTGAGCGACTTTGCCGCCGAGTTAGCACTGCAATGCGATGGATCTGAGTCCAATCCGCCCGCCTTCAAAGCTGGAGGGCCTTTCACGTCTGTATAGGCAGAGCCTAGAATTGGCTGCTTACTCTCGGAGGTTTGGCATTCACAAAAGACGACTCACCTGCCTTTTATGATGCGCTGAGTCTAGGTCATCAGCTTCGGTATCTTCCGAGAGAGATACCGTCTGCCCCCCATCCGCGGGTGATGGATTTAAAACAGCATCAATCAGCAGCTGGCTGTCTTCGAGAAATGTCTGCGCCGTGCGGCGGAGAAAGTCGCCCTCCTCTGCCCTAGTATGCAGAAGGATCAGCACGGAGTCCCCACGATACACCACGAGGACATGACAGGTATCATAGCCAAACCAGAAAGTCTGAACCAGACGATCTCCGCCACTTCCGAAATGATCACGAGCGTCATGCACGGTCTCCAGAAGTTTTTCAGCACGGAAAGTTTCGTAAGGCAGCAAGTTTAAGAGTACCTGCCGACGCCAGCCGAGTAGGATGCCATTGACGGCACCGCCATTTTTCAGACGCTCTAGAGATGAACGAAGAGAGGGTGTGATGAGAGCGGCCATGGATCAAAGCTCCTGAGTGGTGACTTTCGTGAGCATTTCGTAAAGCAGCATTTTTTTGGGAACCAAGGCACCTGCCCCAGGATCATTGGGCCCGGTGCCTTCTCCAAAGTAGGCATAGCTCACGGTCAAGTCGTCTTCCTGAGCGGTGCCGGTCCAAGCGTCACCGAGATCGAGCGCCTGTCCGATTTTGGCTCCAAAATGCCGCAGCCCCTGAAAATCAGCAGCAAAGGCATCGACCAATTCCTGGCCGGCCGAACTCTCGACGACTCCTTCATGAAGGGTGAAAAAAGTCAGTGGCGTGGGTGAATGAGTGCTCACGCCGAGTGTGATCTCAAAAAGCCGCGAGCGAAGCAAGCCTCAAAACACAAAAGGTAGAAAAACCTTCCTGACTCAGGGCTCAATACACCACAGAGCCTTGTGAGTGCGGATCAGCAACTGCCCCTCATGGGGCACGAGGCTGGAGTTCGTCGTTTCACCGACGTCAGCCTGTGAGATGACCTCAAACTTCTCTGGGTTAGCTTTAAAGACGACCGTATCGCCAGCCTGACTCAGCGTGTAAACAAGATCACCCGCCAGGATGAATGAGCCCCAGGATTTTCCGGCACCGGGCAGGCGCTCTTTCCACTTGGTTTGTCCCGTGGCGATGTCCAGACAACAAACGATGCCACCGGAATCATGGTAGTAATAGTAGCCCTCTTTGATGATGCCAGTGCCGATGCCGCCATTGTGCCGGACCTCCTGCCAGAGCCGATGCGACGCAGTGACATCACCCGCACCACCCGTTTTCACCGCGATGGAGTTGCCATAATATCCACCCATCGCCACGACGGTGTTTTCATGAACCATGGGCGAGGTGTACACCAAGGGATTCAGACCCGTGCTGCTCCATAAAACCTTGCCCGTGAGCGGATCGAAAGCTTTGAGTTCCAGCGGAAAACTCATCACCAACTCCTCACGCCCGCCTGACTTAATCAGAATCGGCGTGCTGAAAGAGCCGATGATGCCCAGCCCCTGACCTTTAAAGCCATCTGTGCGCTCACTTGGCTGCCAGTCTGGTTCCTGCCATGTCCAAACTGTTTCCCCTGTGGTCTTATTCAGAGCCGTCAGGAAAGCGCCTTTGCCAGGACCATGGTAATGGAAACAAAGGTCCCCATGCAGGACCGGGGAGGTCGAGTTTCCCCATTCGTGGTCAATGGCTCCGAAGTCGCGCTTCCATAACTGCTTGCCCTGCAAATCATAAGCCCGCACACCAGCGGACCCGAAACTAGCCACCACCATTTTCCCATCTGATACCGGGGAAGCCGAGCAGTAGTGATTGGTTCGATGCGTCTTCTCCTGCTTGTCATACACCAGGCCCTTTTTCCAAAGCAACCGGCCCTCTTTGAGACTGAAACAATAGAGTCCACGCCAGTGAGTTTCAGTCTCGGCTTGCGTCACGAAAACACGATCCGCCACCACAATAGGCGTGGAGTTTCCCGGCTCTGGGAGATCGACGCGCCAACACACCTTTTTATCCTTGGCCCAAGTTTGGGGCAAAGCAGCCCCACCCGAGTAATGTCCAGAACCAGCCAGATCCCCACGCCAGGAATGCCACTCAGCCAAGGCCAACGAAGCTAACCCATTGAAACAAGCAGCCAGGAGAAAAAACGTTTTCATGCGCCACTGAGTACGCAATGCCTGCTGCCTCTTTTCCACAAACAAACCGTCGGCATCGAATCACCGCTATAAGTCGCAAAACCCATTCAGATTACTGAATGCCCGCACGACCAGCCTGAGGTGCTGCACCTTGGATCTTATTCTGCTCATTGAGCCGATACCAATCCTCTGCGGACATCGTCTGGGCCTGCATGCGGTCTTTGTATGTCACCATGGCCACAAAACATCCTACGTCGATAACCAGGATCACCATCGCAATGAGGATCCCCCATTTCTTTAAGCTCTCGTCGATGACCTTGTTTTTATTGACCGAGAACTGCTCTGCTTTTGAAAACGTAGACTGATACAGACGACGCCACTGCCGAGGCTCACGCGAGATACTGAAAGCCCACACGAATAGGGCCGTCAGCACAATGCAGGCGATCTGGTAGTGAAGTGGAAATCGTTCATCCATAAGCTAAAAACTCGGCAGGAATAATACGTCTTAAAACGCGCTGCCTTGTATGGCAATAACGATTGTTGCAAAGCCTAAAGAATAAACTGAGGCAATATGATTCTGGTGACTGAAAAAACAACACCCTGAGTTCCTATCCCCTGACCATCTGATTTACCCTTCACGTCCCTGATGAAAACTCAATTTGACACCAAAAACTAAGTTGCACCCGGAACTGGATTCATTCCATGCTCGGTTGGTGCCTGCTTCTGATTATCGGCCCGCTGATGATCGTCGCAACCACCATCGCACGCATGATGAACCGGAGCTTTTCATTGTGGAGGACAATCAACAAAATGCTTTTGCCATCAAGCATGGCTCCAAGAGCTATGTGGTGCTGATTGATGACACTGTCTTTGGTGCCATGGCCACCGGAAATGCAGGGGCACTGCATTTCATCATCGCCCATGAACTGGCACATCATGCCCTGGGCCACAAAGGCGCACTAAGCTCACCGATCACTGATTATTACAGCCGCTTTCCAGACAAGATGAGTTTTCCTGTGACGCCGTCGCACATGCGATCATTGGAGATACGCAGGCAGCTCGTGAGGCAGCTGAAAACCGCTACTCTAAGCGACCCGACAAAGCAGCAGCGATGAGGATGAGCAAAACCGCCACCAGTTCATCCCTGTCACTCTGCAACCAACTGTTCCGCGTCATGCGACGAGGCAGATGATGGTGAATGGTGTTTGGCCGGCCAATCCATTGACCGATGAGCGGTCTGTGCTCGCGGATGTAGGCATCCTCGATCCAGTGAATGAGTCCGGCTGTAAGATCCTCAGCAAGGATGATGCCTGCTGACCGAAAGGTGATGGTCATGATGTCGTTCATGACGCCGCCCACTTGCTCACAAACATCCCGGGGATGATATTGATAGTCCCGATATTCAAATCGAGTGGCTCAATAGTCCCAACAGGAACTCATTCGTCATTTGAGATTCCTTGGTTATCATCAGGCCATGCGTATTTCGGAGATTTTTTATTCGGTGCAGGGAGAGGGCTCACTGACGGGCCTGCCCTCAGTTTTCGTGCGTTCATCCGGCTGCAATCTGCGCTGCGCTTGGTGTGATACGCCCTACGCTTCTTGGTCGCCCGAAGGCCCTGAGATGTCGCAGGAGGAAATCCTAGCGGAGGTGCTGCAGCATCCGGCTCATCATGTGGTGGTCACAGGGGGTGAACCCATGGTGGCGAAAGGCATCCATGAGCTCATCCACACCCTTCAAGAACAAGGAAAGCATGTCACGATCGAAACCGCCGGCACGGTTTCGCCAGCCTCATTGAAGGTCGATCTCGCATCCCTGAGTCCAAAGCTGGCAAACTCCACGCCCAGCCTCCAAAAGGCAGGTGCGGCTTGGGTCCAGCGTCATGAGCAGACACGCTTGCAACCCTCTGTTTTAAAGGAATGGCTGGAAACCTCTGCTGATTACCAGTTGAAGTTTGTGATCTCGACGGAAGCCGATCTTCATGAGGCTCAGGCTATCATTACGAGTATCGGCATCGCGGTTCCACCTGAGAAAATTTTACTCATGCCTGAGGGCACAAGCATGGAGGTGATGCGCACGCGTTATCCGCTGCTGATCGAGGCCTGCCTGAAGCATGGCTATCGCCTCAGCCCACGGTTGCACATCGAGCTTTTCGGCAACAAGCGCGGCACCTGATGCGTTCAAATTGACCCGCCTTTGATAGCGCTTTTGCGCCCCCTACCCTGCTCTTCTGCTGATTTCGTTCATGTCCCAGCCTGCACCACTCCCCATTGATCCAGCCGAGCTGCCCGCTCTGGCGATGGCCACGATGAAAAAAGCCAAGTTTCCCATGCTGGCGACGCTGGAAGGTGATCAGGCTCGTGTGCGTCCCGTCTCGCCTGTGCGCACGGATGGCTTCACGGTCTATGTGGCCAATCTGCGCCGCTACGGCAAAACCGCACAGCTCGCAGCCAACCCTAAAGCGGAGCTTTGCTACACGGATGATGACCACCATCAGGTGCGTATCACCGCCACAGCCAGCATCGTCACTGACCCTGTGATTCTGAAGGAAATCTGGGACGGCAATGCCCTGCTACGCGCTTACCTGCGCACACCTGAAAACCCCGAGCTGATCATTTATCGCTTTGACCCCAACGCCGTGCGCTACATGCGCGAATGGGCACTGGAATATCATACAGTGAACTTTCAGCAGGCCTGACCGATTGCTTCTCCACGCCATGCTTCCCGAACTGACCGAAACCGACCGCAGCCTTTACGAATGGCAGATGTGGGTCCCCGGCATGGGGGAGGAGGGACAAAGAAAAATCAAAGGCACGTCCGTGCTAATCTCCCGCGTCGGCGGCCTGGGTGGGCTCGTGGCTCTGGAGCTGGCTGCCGCTGGTGTAGGGCGGCTGGTGCTGGCGCACGGCGGCGATTTAAAAGCCTCCGACCTGAATCGCCAACTGCTGCAAACACGCGCCCACATCGGCAGGCGGCGCATGGATTCCATCGCCCAAAGATTGCGTGACCTGAATCCCGACTGCGAGATCGTGGAGGTGGCTGAAAACGTCAGTGAAGCGAATGCAGACGCGCTTGTGACTCAGGCAGACATCGTGGTCGATGCCGCACCGCTCTTTCAAGAACGTCTGGCTTTAAACTCCGCCGCATTCCGTGCGGGCAAGCCTCTGGTGGAATGTGCCATGCACACCCTGGAAGCCAGCGTCACCACTTTCATCCCAGGGCGCACAGGCTGCCTTGCGTGTTATGTGCCCGAAGTGCCGCCGAGCTGGAAACGTCAGTTCCCAGTGTTTGGTGCCGTTTCAGGCACAGCGGGCTGCATTGGGGCCCTGGAGGTGATCAAGCTCATCACCGGCATCGGAGAAAATTTAGCCGGAGAAATGCTCTGCATGGATCTGGCGCAGATGCGCTTCCGCCGCGTCAAATTACCTCGCCGGGAGGGCTGCGAGGTGTGCGGAGCTTTCACAGCCTGAACAAGATCGTGAAAGTAGAACCTGAGATTTGTTGCTGCTCGTAATTGACTCAGAAATCACGGTGCGCCACAGGATAGAAAGGCAGGTGGCAGCCGAAAAGTGTCACCCTCAAGCCCCCCAGCAATGAACACCCCGACCGCCAGCGCCAACACCCCCGTTTTTCCTTTCGAGCTCATCCGTGCCGATCTGGAAGTGGTGGAGGCCTCCATCCGTGAGCAGGCCCGTGCCTTTGATCCAGCGGTGGAAGGTTATGTCTCCTATGTCTGCCAAGCCGCTGGCAAACGCATCCGCCCCGCATTGGCCCTGCTCGCTGGCGGTGCCACCGGTGCCAAGACGGAGCATCACACGCGTCTCTCGGTGATTTTGGAAATGGTCCACATCGCCTCACTCGTGCATGACGATATCATGGACGGTGCCGCCACCCGCCGTGGCCTGCCCACCGCCGCCGCCAAGTGGGGCAGTGCCCTGAGTGTGCTGCTCGGCGATGCGCTCTTTGCCTACGCGCTGGAGCTGGCGACCGAGTTTGATGACGTCGTCGTCTGCCGCAGCATTGCCAAAGCCTCACGAGATGTGTGCAGCGGCGAGATCTTCCAGACCCAGCGCCGCTTTGATCTCAATCTCTCCGTCACGGATTACCTCCGCATGATCGAGATGAAAACCGCCGCGCTATTTGGTGTCGCAGCGGGCATGGGCGCTCGGCTCAATGGCGTGCCAGAAAACGTCGAAGCCGCCCTCCACAGCTACGGCATGAAGCTGGGCACCGTTTATCAGATCTATGACGACTGCCTCGATCTCGTCGGTGATGAAAAGAAGGTCGGCAAGACCCTGCGCACCGACTTGGTCAAAGGCAAGCTCACCCTGCCCATCCTCTATCTCCTCATGGAGGCAACTGATGCCCAGAAGCAAAAGCTGAACAAAATGCTGCTCCAGGGTGAACCCATGGACACCACCATCCTCGCCAGCATCGCGGACTACGAAGGCGCCATTGAGAGAGCGGTGAACTTCGCACAGTCCATGCTCAAGGACGCCGTCGCAGACCTCGTCTGCCTGGATGAGACGCCTTACAAATCTGCCTTCATCGGCATCGCCGATTACGTGCACAGCCTTTTGGACAACTGCCGCGCCCTGTCTCGCTGATCTCGGTCATGTCGCCGCGATCCAGCGCTGCCAGAGCCGCAGCACCGGAGCCAGCGCCGCAAATCCGAAGGCCAGAGGCAGTGACACCTCACTCACCGCCAGCGCATCCACCAGCGCGATGCCTGCGAGAAGAATCCCCACCGCACGGCCAATTGCAGGTCCCCCCTGACGCATGAGGCGCGTGGCCACGGTCACCATCGCCGCAAAGGCAAAGATCAAAACCAGCGGCACCAGCGGTGTGAAGTCCGCCAGAATCATCACAGGCTTCAGCCGCTGGCCATCAAACATCCGAAGCGCGGCAGCGATACCAGGCATCCACAGGAGCAGCCGAGCAAAAGCGATCCGCCAAGGGGCAACCTGTGCGCTCTTCGCCTCCATGCGTGCCACCATGGTGAGCCCCACGATGTAGGCACCCAGCGTTAAAGCGAAAGGCAGAAGGATCAACCAGCCCGGAACCTTACAGGTTTCCAGCAGCCCCGAAGAACCTGCCATCATCAGCAGCAGCACCCGGCACATTCCCATCACCCACACCGCTCCCGGCCATGGCTTATGGTAGAAATCATAAAACAAAATACACGCCACCAGCGCCGAGGTAATCCCCCAGCAGGCCTCGCCCATAAAAACAGCCAATAACCAACCCGCGACCAGCATTCCCAGCCCCACGGACCAAGAGGCCGCGACGCTCACCAGCCCCCTCGGGATTGGGCGTTCCGGGCGGTGCTCGCGATCAAAGCGCACATCCGCCGCATCATTCAAAATCATCCCCCCCGTGTAGAGCAGCGAGCCCGCCAGCAGCAGCCAGAGCAGGTGTGCATTGCTGATGTTACCACCCACCAAAAGCCAGCCCGCGGTGACATTGGTCCAGACCGTCGGCAGATTGGAGATGCGGGCGAGTTCAAGCCAGGCGCGGAGCATGTTCACAGAAGAGTACTTGAGAGGTTATTCCTTCACCAGACTGGCCAGGCGGGTCGTCACCTGCTGGCGGACCGGGATGCTTTTCCCCTGAATCTCCAGCTTAATATCCGCCCGAAAAGCACCCATCGTCACCGTGCCACGCTCCAGATCAAAGAGGATCTGGCCAAACATCTTGGAGCCTTCACCAATCGTCACACCGCGTGAACCCGCCAGCTCTTCCGCCCGCTTCATCTGACCTTCAAAAGTGATCTTGCCATGACGCCGCCCGTCATAGTCCACGATGGCATCCAGCTTGCCCCGCAAGTCGATCTTCACCGTCCCGGCACTGGGAAACTTCACCGTCTCCTGCGATGTCCAGCGGCTGCCCACCTTCACCGCCATCTTCGGCAGCCCCATTTCCAGAGAGCGACGGTATAAATCCGCCACGCCCTCCGCATTCGCGATTGCCTCCAGATCAGGCACCCCATCCTTGCTGGCCGTCATGGAGGTCGTCTCACGCACCTCTTTAAAATGATCCTCCGCATCGTAGGCCAGCACGAAACTCTTGCCCACACTCTGTCCCACAGAGGCACGGATCATCGGGCTTGCGAGCGTCATGTCCTTGGAGTCGAAAACCTGTTTTTGTCCCTCCAGCATCACCTCACCCTTCATGGATAAGAAAGTCACCCGCGCTAGCTTTTCCCCGCCCTGCTCCGCAGACACACGGATCTCCGTCTCCTGCTTCACCTTCATTTTCTGATCCTCAGGCTTGCCGATCGCAGTCAGGCCAGTCGTCGTTTCTGTCAGCGTCTCATGCTGATACACATGCCCCGGGAGCCAGGTCAGCCGCATTGACACCGGACTATCCTTAGCTAGACCCGACGCCGCCAAAGACCACAAAGCCGTCAAGGAAAGAAATAGAGCACGCGAGATCAAAAACATCAGGCGCATCTGCTAGGGCAAAAGACCCGATAAAGCAACTCTGCCCTCTGAATTGAGCACTTCAGCCTGCGTTTATTTCGATCAAGAATCGAAGCCTTTCTCCAGACCTCATCGGCAAAAAAAACCATCCTACATTCCAAGACCTTAACACGGAATGATTCCCCCATTCATTCCGCCCTAATTTGAGGATGGCAAAAATCAGCTTCACAAGAACTCGGTTGCACTTGTGGCTCAGCGTGATGAAGTCGGGCGCAATCTGATGGACTGGGCCTCACCAAAACTGCTTTTACTCGCGCTGCCTGCCTTCGCGTTGTTGTTGTGGTTTGAAAACCAATCC
>CANHTV010000076.1 GCA_947463285.1 Verrucomicrobiaceae bacterium
CGTATTTGCTCCACAGCGGTCCGGAGCATGACCGGCCGTGCTGGGACGAGAGCAGCGTGCTGTGGGCCGTGTATCCCGAGCGCGGCTTTTTCGGCCTTTCGGAGCCTGGGCGAGTCAAAGTGCTCGATGATGGCTTCACACGCTTCCTTCCCGTCAAAAACGGCCAAGGCAGCCAGCGCGACCGTTTCCTAACCATGTCTTCTGTGCAGCAAAGCCGTGCGCTGGAGGCCATCGTCCATCTCACCATCCAACCTCCGCCGGAGAGGTGAGAAGGTAAAACTGATAGAGGATGTTCGGCTTAGAGCTGTCAGCGGTATGCAGCCTGAGAATCGAGAGCAGGGCAATGAAGAGCGTGAGGATGATTCTCACGATCAGGCCGTGTAGCTACTTCGCTATGGGCTTCGTGAACTCCTCTCCAGTCAGTTTGCCGTCGCCATTGTGGTCGAAGCGCTTGAAGCGGGCATCCAGGTCATCCTGGCCTTTGAGTCCGGCTTTGTATTCATCAAGCGTGAGCTGCTCATCGTGATTCGCGTCCCAGCGGGCGAAGGCTTTGGAACGCTGCTCGGGCGTGGTGCGTTGGGTGGTGCCGGGCTTTGTCGTTTTGGGCAATTCGTGGGCGTGGCCACTGCTCACACACACTGGATCGGGCGACTTGGGCAGGGTGGCGACCCACTCCAGCAATTCCGCTTTCATCCGCTCCACCATTTCGGGGTTGTCCTTGCTGACATCGCTCTTTTCAGCGCGGTCCTTGGCCAGGTCGTAAAGCTCGACACGCTTTGCTACAGGGTCGGCGTAGAGCTTCCAATTGCCTTCGCGCATCGCCCACTGACACCAGGTGTCCGCGTCTCTCCCCACGCCTGGCGCTTTCCAGAAGAGCGGCTTGGTGCGCCGCACGGATTTGCCCTCAAAGGCCGCCAGCAGGTTCTCACCATCGCCCAGGTGATCATTGGGCAGTTTAACACCTGCCGCCGCGCAGATCGTGGGCATCATGTCGATCGCGGTGAAGACCGTGCTGTCGTTTTTTTCACCCGCAGGTGTATGGCCGGGCCAACGCACGATGAAGGGCACCCGCACACCGCCTTCAAACAGCTTCGCTTTGCGCCCGCGAAGTCCGCCAGTGGACCCTGCGCTGTAATAGATGCCAAAGCCCTTCTTCATGTCGCCATCCTCGGGCCTAGGTGCGCGGTCGTTGGCTGAGTGAGCGGCACCTGCCGGGCCATTGTCGCTGGAGAACATGACGATGGTGTTGTCCTCCATGCCTTGCCTTTTGAGGGCCTCAAGGACCATGCCCACATTGTTATCCCCATCACGCAGAGTCGCTGCATAGACCTGACGACGTGGGTCCAGGTGCTTGAAGGCATCCATGGACTCCTGGGTGGGGAAGTGCTTCGTGTGCATCTCATGCAGCCACACGTTGAGGTAAAACGGCTGCTGGCCTTTCATACGCTCAATAGCACTCACGGCTTCGAGGCCGATCTGCCGTTGGTTCAATTGGGGTCCGGGTCCATGATAGACCAACGATTCATCAATGCCGTAGTCGGCCATGGTGGGTGCGCCGATCAAGTGTGGCTCACCGTCACCAAGATGCCATTTGCCGATGTGTGCGGTGTGATAGCCGACAGTCTTCAACAATCGCGGCAGCGTGTGTGCGCGTGCATCTAGCCAGTCGGCTTGGTTGATCTTGTGATTCTGTGCTGGGTCCGACAGCGCATAGTGGATGCTGTAGCGAAAAGAGTAGCGGCCTGTCATCGCAGCAGCACGGCTGGGTGAGCAAACGGGACTCAGGACATTGAACTGCTGAAAGTCCACTCCCTCGCTCGCCAGCCGGTCAATGTGCGGCGTCTTCACCCAATCCTCTGCGCCATGGCATGAGACATCGCCCCATCCGAGGTCATCGGCGAAGATAAAGACGACATTGGGTTTGGGGTCAGCGGCAAGAAGCGAGGTGAGTGAGGCGAAAGCGAGACCGATGAGGAAAAATGGCTTTAGCATAAATAGGGGCAATCTGAGCACGTGTAGAACAACCCGACAACGTTACAGCATCAGGTCACTGGGAGATGACCTTCAGCCTGACGAACCTTCGAGTGCCTGCGGCAGGGAAGGTGTAGGTGACGTTGTTGCCGGTGATCGTTAAGTTTCCTCCGACGGTCTCGACGGTCCACGAGCCCGTGAGAGTGGTGGAGGTTTCGATGACAAAATCGGTGCCGTGAACGCCGAGGTAGGTGGCGGCTTTGGCCCAGGTTATGCTTAGGGTGCCGCTGGTGTTGGTGATGCCGGGCAAAACGGTCTGGCCAGTGGTGTTGCTGGTGCCGCCGAGGAAGTATTCGATGCCGTCAGGGACGCCGTCGTTGTCGTGGTCGGTGGTGATGCTGCCGCTGGTGCCGTTGAGGCTCTGCCAGGTGGTGAAGGGATGCACTAGAGTGAGTTCGAGGTCGTTGCCGTTGAGGCTGAGGGTGGCGTTGAAGCCGCCGAGGGTGCCGGTGAGCTTGGCGGAGTCCAGGGTGCCGCTGATGCCGCCACTGGTGATGAGCTTGTAGGTGCCTGCGGTGAGGCCACTGAGGGCGGTGAAGGCGAAATCGTCCATGCCGAGGGTGCCCGTGCCGAAGGTGAAGGTGCCGCCGACGGTTACCTTGTCGCTGGCGGTGGGAGCGCCGAGTTCGAAGACGAGTTTGCCTGTGCCTGTGGTCATGGCGGTGACATTGAGACCGCCGCCGATGGCGAGCGTGCTTGCGGAACCCGTGGTGGAGCCGGGAGCGATGCGGCCAGAGGCATTGACAATGACAGAGCCTCCGATGCTGCCGTCGCCGCCGAGGGTGGCGGCATTCACCGTGACTGTGCTGCTGGCGTGGAGCGAGCCGGGGGCATTGATGCGCAGGGTACCTGCGTTCAGCGTGGTGGCTCCGGTGAAGGTGTTGGCGCCCGTGAGTGTCCAGGTGCCGTTCTCGATCTTTCTCAAGGCGATGGTGCCGCCCGTGAGCGTTCCGTCGCTGATGTTGCCTTCCAACTGTCCTGTGCCAGTTGCGCCTCCGATCACGAAGGTTCGCGCAACAGCGGTGTCGTTGGTGATGGTTCCCGCCAGACGAAGACTGCCTGCCATGGTGGACACACGGCCTTCGGCGTTTCCTCCGCTGGTGAGCACGATGTTACCGCGCAGGATGTTGTCGCCTGCCTCATTGAAGATGGCTCCGGCGGCATTGCCGATCTTGAAAGAGAAGCCTGCGGGCAGATCAATCGGGCCGTTGCTGCCATCGAGCCTGAGCTGCGGATTGCCTGCCACTGCATTGGTGAGGATGATGTTCTTCGTGGAGAAGGTGGAGCCGAGTGCGCTGCTGTTGGTGATGCGCAGCGCACCGGAGTTGACCGTGACATGGCCGGTGAAGCTATTGTTGCCGCTGAACACGACGGTGCCGTTGTTGGTCGGGCAATCCACAGTGACGCCGCCGCTGCCGCTGATGGCATTGGGCACGAGCAGCGTGCCGGTGCGGTCTAAGCGCAGCGTGGCGTTGTTCACGACGGCACCGGCGGGCAGTGAGCCGGTGGCTCCATCATCGCCGATCTGCAAGATGCCACCGCTGATCGTGGTGGAGCCGGTGTAGTCGTTCGCGCCAGCGAGGATGAGTTTGCTCGTGCCTGATTTGATGAGGTTGCCAGCGCCGCTGAGGATGCCGCTGAAGTTGAAGGTGGCTGTGCCTGCGCCTTGGAAGGTGGTGCTGTCTTCCATCGTGAGAGGGGCGCTGACGTTCCAGGTCAATCCAGTGCCGTTGGTGGCGGTGAGGTTGATGATGGGATCGAGCAACGACTCGCGGCGGAGGAGCAAGGCATTGCCACTGAGCGATAGCGTGGTGCTGCCGCTGTTGGGGCCGGTGCCGCCGAGTGTGAGCACGTTCAGCGCGTGACCGCCGACGCTGTTGTTGTTCGAGCTGATGGTGCCTGAGGGCAGAGTTTGTCCCGTGAAGAACTGGATGGTGGAGAATCGGCTACTCGGTGGCGGCACACTGCCGGTCCAGTTGGCACCTGTGCTCCAGTTCAGCGTCCCGCTGGTGGTGGAGTTCCAGACAGTGGTGCTCGGCGCTGCGCCATCCACGATGACGGTGAAGCTCGTGTTCGCCGTCAGTGCGCCATCGCTGGCGGTGAGTGTGATGACGCTGCTGCCGGACTGACCTGCGGCGGGCGTGAGCGAGACGGTGCGCTCACCTCCACGCAGAACGGTGCCGCCGAGGTTGTCGAAGACGGCTGCGCAAAGTGTGGTGCTCACGCGGCTGGAGACCGCCATGCCGATGTCGTGCGTGGTGCCGGTGAAGGCAACGGTTTGCTCCGTGCCGACGGCCTGCCAGGGGCCTGCGGTGCCGTCATTATCCGTAGCGTAGAAAGCTGTGTAAACGCTACCCGTGCGCACAAGTCGCAGCCAGCCAGGTGCGCTGGCGAGCGGTAGAATGGCCGTCACCACGGCATCCGTTGATGCGGTTCCACGTTGCACAAAGCTGACGCCTTCACTGCCGGTGGCACGCACACAAACAAAGCGTGCCGTGGCGGCAGTGGACTCACGCATCATGAGGCCGGCCTCGGCATTCGAAGCGGTGTGATCCACGGAGACCACACGCGCGATCATCTCCGCATCGCCAGTAAAACTCTGCCGCACCCATTGGAAGTCATCGCCTGCTGCCGGACCTACACCTGCTGCGCCAGCCCCATTCACGATGTAAGTGCCGCGACTCTCAGTTAGCGTGCCTGCGGTGCCGACGGTGCCGATGTCGCCCGTCGTCCAAGCCGCTGGAGCAGCGCCAACGGTGACACTCGCATTCGGAAGGATCGTCTGGTTTGAAGAGACAGCCGTAAGCGTGAGAGTCCGCGCTTCTGACTCTGCATCGGACAAACGCACCGCCACTGGCGAGGCCGATGCGTTGACCGGGATGTAACGATCCGGCACCGTGGCGATGGATGGCGCTTGATTGCTGCCCGTGACAGTCAGCGACAAACTGTTGCCTATGGCGCTAAGGCCGTGGTGATGCCGCGCTCCCATGCGTGAGCGGTTGGCGATTTCGGTGCGGGTGGAGAGTCCGCTCTGGAATAAGACCTCGTCCATCACCCCATCGAACCAGCGATCCACGTTTGCCGTGGTGCTGGCGTGGCCGCCAGCCACCAAGGGCGTGGATTGATTGACGTTCATCGTCACTGCAGTCACGCTGCCACGTAGAAACTTGTCCACGTAGAGGAAGCATGTGCCGGTGTTCGTCGCCGTGCGATCATAGCTCAGCGTGATGTGATGCCACTGACCGGCGACAATGTCGGTGCAGATGATTTCTTTTTCCAAGCCGCCAGCGCCCCACTTTTGCAGCTTCAGCACATCGCTGCCTGCGGCAAAGAAAAGCTCCAGTTCGCTCTCGGTGCCGTGACCATCGCCATCGCCAAGATGGAACACAAAATCCTCCGTATCTGTGCCGCCGCGCTTCACCCAGACGGAGAAGGTCCAGTCCGCATCATTGAAGTTGTGATCTGAAGTGGTCAGCGTGCGCCGCATTCGAGCACCGCTGGCACCGTTCTGTGCCAGCACCAGAGCCTTGGCGGATTGCGGTGTCAGCGCGGGTGGCACGCTGGCATCATAACCAAAGGTGCCGCTGTTGATGGCTTGCAGGGTGCCAGTGCGATTGAAGTTGGATTGATCCGTGCTCAGGGAATCCTCGTGGCTGTCAGGCGGCTCAAAATCGTAGAGGAAACGGAAGCCAGCTCCGAGCGACTGGTCACGCACCACGAGGCGATAGTTGGTCGTGCCGTTGAAGTTCGGATTCGGTGTGAAGCGTGCGGTGTAGCCATCCGGAAGCAGCGTCATCTTGCCGTTTCGCACCCGATCCACCTCAAAGAAGAGTTGTTCATCGGCGGTGATGTCGTCAGAGACAAAAGCACGCAAATCGATGTCTACCGGCGTGTTCTCCGATGTGGCGGGTGTCGTCACCGCGAGCACGGGTTTCGCATTCACCGTGACGGGCCACACATAGCTGCCGGAGTTCCCCTCGGGATCGGCAGCGGTGATCGTGATGTCCACAGTTCCGCTCACCGTGCTAGCGGCGGATACCGTGATGGTGCGTATCGTTCCAGCCGTGCCGAAGAGAATGTTCGCATCTGGGATGATGGCTTGATTTGAAGATACACCGGTCAAAGTGAGCGAGGTCAGCGCGGTGTCCGCATCCGCCAGCGGCAGCGGAATCGCGCCCGTGCTCGATCCTTGATCCGTGAGGCCCGGTTTCATCGTGGCGGTGAAGGCGGGTGCGCCGGGCGGTGCGAGGAAGTTTTTGCCCACCTGATTGGGACCAACGGTCACCGGATTGGTAAAGCCGCTAGTCACAAAACTCGCTCCTGTCTTCGTCGCCGTGAGCGTGTAGCTGCCTGCCGCGAGACCCGTGATGGAATAGGCTCCATCACCATCCGTCGTGTCACTCTGAGTGGACCCGGCACTCACCACGACGCCTTGCATCGGTGCGCCCAGCGTGGTGCTCACCACGCCTTGAATGGAGAAGGTGGTGGTGGTGCCCACCTGCACCAGCAGTGTTGCCGTGGTGGTCTGGCCCTTCATGTCCGTGACGATGCAGCGCACGGTTCTGGTGCCGGCAGTGCTCCAGCTCTTGTTCGCGGTGGCGCTGTTGTTCGCTGTCGTCGTGCCATCGCCCCATTCCCAAAAATAGGCCAGCGTGTCGCCATTCGGATCGCTAGCTGCGGCGGTGAAGGTCACGCTCGTGTTCACGGCTGGATTGGCATTGGTGGAGCTGAGCGTGACGGTGGGCTTCGTATTGCCTGCGAACGTGCCGCGATTCACGGTGACATCCATCCAGGCTACACCATCCCCATCCGTGCCGCGAGCCACGGGCGTGATGTGAACGCCCGCTGCCGAGTCGGAAAACGTCTTGCCCATCGGCAGCACGGAGTCGGTCTTCTGAGACGTGCTCGGCTTCATGTCGAGCAGCAGCGGCTGCTGATAGCCGCCATTGATGTCCGCCCAGTTCACCACCACGCCATCACGCAGTCCAAAGCTGGTGCCAAAGAGCTGCCGATACTCCACCCAGTAGTCGTCGGTGCTGCCCGCACGATCCACCGCCAGAGCCCGCCGATTCCCATCCGTCTGCACTTTGTCCTCTGCCCGGATGCGAGTGGTGGTGCTGCCATCGGCGGTGATCTTCAGCACGTCTGTGGTGGGCAGCCAGCCGAGGAACTCTTTAAACGTCACACCGAAGTGGCGCAGAAACGCGGATGAACTGCCCACGCCCATCATGTCGAACTCATTGCCGTAGTCCCACACCTCGCCAGGGCCGATCACGCTGCCGTCATCCGTGTCCCAGGCACCCGCGTGAGGCAGGCCAAAATTATGCCCCAGTTCATGAGCGCAGGTTTTGAGGTTCCACTGGGAGTTGTGTAGCCACGCACCGCGCGCTCCCACATTCGCCATGCCGGCGGTGGCTGGCACGACGGGCGTTGCTCCCATGACGACCACTTCATGCGTGTAGTTCAGGTAGTTGTAGCCCGCCGCCGCCGCCGCTGTGCGAGCCTCGTTCAGAACTCGGCTGAACTTCGTATGACTCGCATAAACCGACGAGTTATTCGGCATTCGCACCGTCGGCGTGATCGCTGATCCTTGACCGAACGGAGCAAAACTGGCCTTGCCCGAGGACATCTCGGTATAGACCGTGTTCGTGTCCGCGATGAGTTGCTGCAGCGTGGCATCGCTGACCACCTGTCCTTGGTAGTCCGGGAAATCCACGCGGATGATCAGCAACGTCTTCTGCCCCTCGGTCCAAGGGCTAGCCGCGATCACGCCGTCGAGATCGGACCCATCAGTCGCAGGCTCGGCGGATTGCTCCCCGCTCTCCGCATCGATCAAAGCCGCTGTGGCAGGAGCCTTACCACGGAACCGGGTCATGCGGGTGTCGTCCCAAGCGATCACCACTTCCTCAAGATCATCCGCTTGAGGCGCAGTGCCCGTCAGATCAGCGCCGACTTCGATCTTCTCTCCCGCCGCCACTCTCGCCGCGACTTCCACCGGCTCCAGCACACGACCCGGCAGATCCGACAGCGCCATCTTGCCATCCAGCGCCACACCGTGAATGCCAATGTTGTCGCGAGTCGGCATCGCCCCACGTCGTCCATACGTGTGCGCCTCGAACACCTGCCCATCCTGCAAAGTCGCCGTGCGCGTGATCTCGCAGCCACCCGTGGCAGAAGTCTTCGCCTGCACCAGCAGATCGCCCCGCGCATCCACTCGCTGCTCCAGCAAGGCCAACACACCCGCCGGCAACCGCTGCCGCACCGACTCCGGCACCGCCAGTTCCAGCGCCCGCCGCGGATCCTTATCAATAAGGTCCAGCATCTCCTGACGCCGCTGCAAAGCCAGTTCGACGCCTTGCTCCGCATCCACCCCGGATGTGAGAAAACTCTCCGTCCACCGCCGAAACTCCTCAAACACCGGCTCTGGCACCGGTTTCTGCCAAAGGGCAGTCACCCGCTCCGGCAACACCAAGTCCGAAGGTCCCGTCAGCGGCCTTTTGAGCCTGCCGGATGCTGCGGAAGCCAGACGGCCCTGAACTGGTGCTGGCTCCCGCACGGGTGCAGCCATTGGCGGCTTCGGCGAAACCGCCACCATCTTCACGACATCCGTCTGTGACGGAATCGGCGCTTCAGAATGCCATACCAGCAACCCAACAAGCAGGCACACAGCCAGCGCTGCGATGAGTGGAGTGAAACGCTTTATCATGGTTCAAAACATTCATCATGAGGTAAACAGCGCCATTTGGCCCCTCACGAAAATACGGGAGGTGGGCAGGATCGTCTGGAGATGCTAACCTTGTCTTCAAGATACTCATCGGTCCATCAGCCCGAACGTCCTCCTACTCATCCGCTCGTGAAAATCGTCACCCTGCTCGCAGCCAGCCTGCTCGCCCAGTCCACGGCTCCGTGGGCCGAGCGGCTTGCGTTCTGGTCGCGGGCGGAGCTTGAACAAATGCGCCAGCGCATGGTGGCCATCGAGGCAGAGCTGAAAACACTGCCTGAGGCACGCATGGCTCACACGTCCAGCCGCAGAGGCTTCCAAAGCAGCCGGGTGGATGATGACGAAGCCCTGTGGGTCGAGGTGGCGCTGCCGGAGAAGCCTTTGGTGGACGCGATAGCGCTCATTCCTGTGCCTGCGCTCAAGGACGATGGCCATGGCACTTCTTTTGGTTTCCCTTTGCGCTATCGGATGGAGGTCACGGACGCTGCGGGCCGATCCCAGATCATTCATGAGTCTGAGGCCGATGTTCCCACTCCTGATGGCTTTCCGGTGGTGGTGCAGATCAAGCCCATCCAAGCACAGCGAATCCGTGTCACGGCTACCAAGCCTTGGCAGAGAAGTGAGCTGCGAGTGTTCGCGCTGTCTGAATTGATGGTCTTCTCTGGCACAAGGAACGTGGCGCTTGGGGCTGAGGTCATGGCACCGAGAAGCCGCATCCAGCCGCCAGCCTGGAGTGTCGAGAATCTTACGGATCACATTACGCCACTTGATTTGCCGTTGGCACCAGGAGTTCCAAGCATCAAAGGCTTTCACAGTGCGCTTGCCACTTCAGGACAGGATCAGAAGCAGGTTGGCATCATTTTACCACAAACGGTAGAGCTGGATGAGATCACACTGGTGCCTCTGCCTCGCCGGGAGCTGGCTACGTGGGGCACCTACGGGTTCCCGGAGCGCTTTCGTCTGGAAGTCTCTGCCAGCGAGGACTTCAGTGAGGCGAAGGTCATTGCCGACTTGAAGGACAGCAGCTTTACCACCCCAGGCATGAACCTGGTGAGCTTCTCCCTGCGTAAGCAGCCTGTGCGGGCCATTCGTCTGACGACATATTCACTTTGGCAGCGCTCAGGTGACTTCCTGCTGGCGCTGTCGGAGATCATGGCCTTTGCCGGAGGTGAGAACGTCGCTCTGAAGGCCAAGGCCTTCGCCAGCGACCAGCTCGACGATCCTGCTTACAGCCTTGCCGCACTCACGGATGGCAAGGCCAACATTGGAACGCTGCTGCCATTGCCAGAATGGCTCACCCAGCTTCGGCATCGTCAATCCCTCCAGCGTGAGCACGCCGACCTCAGCGCCCGATTCACCACCCTACGAGCCACCAGCCAGGACCAACTGGTGCAAGGCAGTATCGCCGCCGGCGCCTTGCTGATCGGCGGGTTCATCTGGGGACTCATCCACCAGCGCCGCGTGCGCCGCCGGGACGCCGAGCGGCTCCGCGAGCGCCTCGCCCGTGATTTGCATGACGAAATCGGCTCCAACCTCGGCAGCATCGCACTCATCTCCGCCTACGCATCGCAGGATGATGCCACGCCGGAGAGCATGCGTGCCGACCTCGTCGAGGTCCAGACCATCGCCCGCGAGAGCGCCGACTCAATGCGGGACATGGTCCGCCTCATCAGCCGCCGAAGTGATCGCGAGTCCGAGGAGTGGAGCGCCGTCGTGCAGGGGCTCGCCCGACGCCTGCTGCGTGGCATCGACTTGGACATCCAGTTCGATGCCGACAGCCCCAGCCTGGAAACCCGGCGGGAACTGTATCTCTTCATCAAGGAAGTGCTGCACAACATCGCCACACACTCGCGAGCCAAGCATGTCCGCCTCCACACCCGCCGAAATCGAGACCGAATGACCGTCGAGATCAGCGACGACGGCATCGGCTTCGATCCAGCAGGCTCATCGACCGGTCACGGCCTTTCCAATCTGCGTGAACGCGCCACCACGCTGCATG
Organism: Verrucomicrobiaceae bacterium; assembly: GCA_947463285.1. GTDB lineage: Bacteria > Verrucomicrobiota > Verrucomicrobiia > Verrucomicrobiales > Verrucomicrobiaceae > Prosthecobacter. The sequence continues at coordinate 10,752 of CANHTV010000076.1, forward strand.
GCGAACTCCACATCCAAAGCGAGCCCGGCCACGGCACCCGCATCACCCTCACCCTGCCTGAATGAGCGACACCGATCCTATCCACGTCTGGTTTGTCGAAGATCACGACGCTTTCCGCCGCAGCCTCGAACGCCTTTGCACACCCCGGCGCGGTCTCGCTCCTCCGCGCTCCTTTGCCAATGCTGAAAGCATGCTCGCCGCCCTCGCTCAGAGCACTGAAAAACCCCAGGTGCTGCTGCTCGATGTCGGCCTTCCAGGTCGCAGCGGCCTCGAAGTCCTCGGTGACATCCACAATCACGCCCCCGACTGCCGCGTCGTCATCCTCACCGTCTTTGAAGACGAGGCGAAGATCAGCCAGGCCATCAGCGCCGGAGCCTGCGGCTACCTTCTCAAGACCTCCACGCCCGACGAGATCGCCGATGCCATCATTGAAACCTTCCACGGCGGCTCGCCCATGTCACCGCACGTCGCCTCCAGCGTCGTGAAGCTCCTCGCCCGGCTCACCAAGCCCGTGGCTTCTGCCATCGCCCTCAGCCCCCGCGAACAGGAACTCCTCCGCTGCATGGTAGAAGGCCTCACCGCCAAAGAGATCGCCGCCCGTCTCGCCATCAGCATCCACACCGCCGACACCCACACCCGCAATCTCTACAGCAAACTCGGCGTCCGCAGTCGCGCCGCCGCGGTCGCCCGTGCCATGCGTGAGAAGCTGGTATGAGGCTTCACGGTCCCACCACATTCAGCCGCACGAAGCGTCTCGCGCTGGCGGGGA
>CANHTV010000077.1 GCA_947463285.1 Verrucomicrobiaceae bacterium
ATCCTCCAGGCACCGGCGGTGGACTGGACCCCTACGAGCATCTCGGGGCCGACAGCCGGGGCTGGCTGCAAAAAGGCTGGGTCGATTACCTCACCCCACAGCTTTACTGGACCATCGACCGTCCCAAGCTCGGCTTTGGCACCTACTTTGACTGGTGGCTCACTGAGAACACTCAGGGCCGCCACATCTGGCCTGGCATGAACTCCAGCAAAGTCGGCGAAGACCGCAAAGCTGGTGAAATCCTCGCCCAGATCAGCATCACGCGCTCCCGCCAGCTCCAGATGTCACCCGGCCATTTCCATTGGAACTTCGCCGCGCTCGATAAAGACCTCGGCAAGCTCGGCACACTCTCCAAAGAACGGGCCTACAACCTCCACACCATCATCCCAGCCAGCCCTTGGCTGAGCGCCGCGGCCCTGCCAGCTCCGCTCGTGGAGCGTGTGGCAGACGGCAAACGCCTGCGCTGGAATTTCACCGATCTGCAATGGGAGAAAAGCTGCCGCTGGTGGGTCATCCAGGCCCTCATTGAAGGCAAATGGCAAACCGTCGAGGTTGCCTTTCACACCCAGCACGAGACCGAATGGCCCACAGGTGCCGCCGCCGTAGCCGTACGCGCCGCCGGTCACGCCTGGGAACTCAGCCCCCCAGGCGTCATCTCCGCACGCTGAGCTTCATCAAGACAGGATCAAGAAAAGGGGGATAAATCATCGTCACTGGTCATGGCTAATTCCAGCGGCCATCGCTGGATGATGGGGTTGTAGCATAAAGCTTGTGAGTAGCAGAAGCGCTAGCTAGCTTAATGAGCAGCCAACCTTTAAATCTATGAAAATCACTTTTTGCGGAGCGGCAGGAACGACGACGGGTTCCAAACACCTCATTGAGGTTAACAATACGCGCATCCTGCTGGATTGCGGACTGTATCAGGGAAGACGCGCCGAGGCTTTGGAACGCAACCGTGACTTCCCTTTCGATCCGGCAAAGATCGACTGCGTGGTGCTTTCCCATGCGCACATCGACCACACAGGCAATCTGCCGCATCTCTGCAAACGCGGGTTCAATGGCAATATCTACTCCACTCCCGCAACGCGAGATCTGTGCAGCATCATGCTGCCAGATGCCGCCCATATTCATGAGCACGACATCGCCTGGCTGAACAAGCACCGGAAGCGCGATGACCTGCCACTGCTGGAGCCAAGTTACAGTCGTGTGGATGCTGAGAATTGCATGAGGCAGTTTGTGACACTGGGCTATGAACGCCACATGCACATCGCCGACGGCGTGCGATTGACCTTCATTGATGCAGGTCATGTTCTTGGCTCGGCTCAGGTTATTCTCGACATCGATGATCATGAGACTAAAAAGCAGTCGCGTCTGCTTTTTAGCGGCGACATCGGGCGCCCAGGCAATGATCTGCTCAATGATCCGGCTCCGAGTGAGAATGTGGACTATGTCATCATGGAAAGCACTTATGGTGGCAGACATCATGAACTCGCCGCAGAAACGTCTGAGCACATCTGCCACCTCATCCGACAGATCCAGCAGCGGCGCTCCAGAATGATCATCCCCGCCTTTGCCGTCGAACGAACACAGCAACTGCTCTACACGCTGGATAAACTGCGTCATGAAAACTGTTTCGGCCCGGTGTCAACGTTTGTGGACAGCCCCCTGGCCGTGAAGGCGACAGAGATCTTTCGCCTTCATGTCGATGAACTGCGTTCAAGCGCAGGCCGAGCGGTCTTCATGCGGGATGATCCCTTCGGCTTTGATGGCCTGCATTTAGTGCGCACGGTGGATGAATCCAAAGGTCTGAACAAAATCAAAGGTCCGGCCATCATCATCTCCGCCTCAGGCATGGCCGAAAGCGGACGCATCCTGCATCACCTACGCAATAATGTGGAGAATCCAAAGAACATCCTGTTATTCGTCGGTTACTGCGCGGAAAACACACTCGGATGGAAGTTACGCAGTGGCGTCAAGGAGGTGAACATTCTCGGAGATGAATTCCAGGTGAAGGCTGAGATCGAAACGCTCGATTCCTTTTCTGGCCACGCAGATCACGACGAATTACTGGCATGGTTTGACCGCGTCGGCGGTGATAAAAAACGCGTTTTTCTCGTCCATGGCGAGCCCGAGCGCTCACAAAAACTCTGCGATGCACTCAACGAGAAACACCCCAATGGTAAAACCGAAGTGGCCCGGATGCTCCAGACCGTGGAGCTTTGAGCTGTATCGCAAGTATCGAGTGCTGAAATTCCATCACTCCATCACTCCATCACTCCATCACTCCATCACGCAGTAACCGCCCCTCATGCATACGCAGCACGCGACCCATACGGGCGGCTTGCAGAGGATGATGCGTGACCATGATGAGGCTCACACCGGTGGCCGCCTGCATTTCCAAAAGTAGAGTCGTTAGACTTTCGGCATTCTTTTCATCGAGTGCGCCCGTAGGCTCATCGGCCAGAATGATTTTCGGCTGGTTGATCAACGCACGGACCACAGCCACCCGCTGACGCTCACCGCCAGAAAGCTGAGCGGGCTTCCAGTTTAGACGATCCTGAAGGCCGACAGAGGCCAGCAGGGACTCTGCCCGTGCCTTTAATTCCACCGCCACTGGCTTCACCGTCAGCGCCAAAGTTGGCAGCAGCACGTTTTCCAAAACCGTGCATTGCGGCATGAGATGATGGAGCTGAAAGATAAAACCAATCTTTTCGCTGCGCAGACTCGCCAGCCGTGCCGCACCGCATGAAGAGATGGATTCACCATCCAGCTCATACTCGCCAGCATCGGGGACATCCAGCGTGCCAATGATGTTCAGCAGCGTACTTTTACCACAACCTGAAGGCCCTACGATGGCCACAGACTCACCCGCCTCAACGCTGAGGGTGATGTCCCGCAAGACCTGAACAACGTTTTGCGAACCGGGCTCGGTGTAGGATTTCGCGACCTGAGAGAGACGAAGCAATGACATAAAAGACAGGGAAGATGAAAAGTAATTGGAATCAACATGCCGCCAGACGCCAGCGCTTGGCCTTGAACTCATGACGCGGCAGAGAAGCAGCAGGCACAAGGCACACAGGAATACGCAGTGAAAAAGTATCTCGCAGCCTCGATTCAAGCTTTTTCAACACAGCCGCAGCATTCTCAGCCGCGACCTCGACGAGCACCTCGATCTCGTCCATGGAATCGACCTGGCGCTGCTGCACCATGAACTCCTGCACCTCGGGGAACTTCCGCACGACCGCCTCGATGGCGCTGGGATAAAGATTCACACCACGAATCACGATCATGTCATCAATGCGACAGAGGATGCCACCTTCCAAAACCAGCCGCCCCTGCAAAAGACGCTTCCGCACCCAGTCACCCGTGCGATAGCGCAGCAGCGGACAAGCTGTACGCGTAAGATTGGTCAGCACGAGTTCTCCACATTCACCATCCTGGACTTCTTGTCCCGTCAGGGGATCTAGAACCTCAGCAAAATAAGCCTCCTCAATCACATGAAGATGCCCTGGCTGATCCGTAGTTTCATAACTGACCGGGCCGATCTCCGTCATGCCATGATGATCGTAAACACGCGCCTGCCAAAGGTGCTCAATACGAGCACGAACCTCTGGGATGCCCCCCCCGGGCTCACCGGCGACGATAATTTTCTGGATGCTCAAATCCTGCAAATGCACACCGCTCAGCTGACCAATGCATTCGCCAAGCCTCAAAGCATAAGTTGGCGTGCAGCACAAAGTCGTGGCCGAATAACGTGCCATCACCTCCAACCGTGCCTGACTGGAAAGCCCGCCACCGGGAATGGCCATGAAGTCGCGCTTCGCCGCCTCGAAAGCTGTCCAAAAGCCCAAGAACGGCCCGAAGGAAAAGGCGAAAAAGACCCGATCTTGGCCTGGAACTAGATCCGCCGCCTGGAATACTCGCTGCCAGCAGTCCAACATCGCTGACCAGCTTTCATCGGTATCCACCCAGGCCATGGGTTGTCCACTGCTGGTACCGCTGGTCTGGCAAAAATGCTTATAGTTAGGCAAGGACTCGGTGCCCAACGTGCCAAACGGTGGGCTTGCAAGATGATCCGTCAGGATTTCCTTCTTCGAGGTTAATGGAACCCGAGTCACAAAATCAGCCACGCTGGTGATTTGGGCTGGATCAACACCCGCAGCACTCAGCTTTAACGCGTTCATACCGCAAGATGCCTGCAAACGCTGAAGAACCTCACGCAGGCGGCTCCACTGAAGCGCACGTAAGGAGGCAGAGTCGGTCATGGGATTCGCAGTAGCCACGAGCCTGATTGGAGAGAGGAAGAAAAAAGGGTCAACCCATGAACCAACAAACCATCAGGCTTCAGAAGGAGGTGAGACCTCGATACTTTGAATGGCGGGCTGAAGCAGCTGCAACTGCCAGTCCATCAAAGCAGCACCCTCGGCCCCCAGATCTGAAACTACCTGCTCCAGCGTGCTGCGTGACCCCAAAAGACTGCCTTCAATATCCAGCTGCTGAGCGATCTCGTCACGCTGCGCACAGAGACGGTCAACAATGTCGCGTTGACTGTCAGTCATACGGCCCTTGACCTTCTTCATACGTTGTGGCCAGGCATCCTGACCCTGGCGGAAAACGGTCGCGATCAGATCGTGAAATTCTTTTTTCCAACGGGGACGCCAACCTCCAGGCGGCTGCATGACCCCACCAGCCTCAAAAGTCTCCGCGTAGGCGACCATCTGCTTGTTCGACATGATCCGATAGCACGGCATATCACGCTCTTGAGCGATGCCTTCACGCCAATCCCACATCGCTTTCAAAATGGCCAGCCCCTTTGCATGAAGGCGTCCGCTGCCCTGAACACGCCAAGGATCTTCACGAGGAACCATACTGCGAGCCGCCACATCCCGCTGCAAAGCACGGCAGCTTTCCTCGAACCATGAGACGCGATTTCTCTCAGTCAGGATCGCCACAAAATGATCTGCAATCTTCAAAAGATAACGCACATCATCCACGGCGTAGGCCAGCATGTGATCTGGCAGAGGGCGACGGCTCCAATCAGCTTTTTGGGAAGCTTTTGAAACTGTGATCCCAAGAACGTTTTGCAACAAAGCCGCGAGACCGAACTGACGGCTCCCCGTAAGGCGTGCCGCAATCTGGGTGTCACGGATCAAGCGCGGCTCCCAGTTGTAAGTACGACGAAGCATGGTGAGATCATAATCCGCACCATGAAACCAAAGTTCATAGCGATCCATCAGTGCCAAAAGCTCACTGACATCAGGAATAGCCAGAGGATCAATCAACGCAAAACGCCCACCGCAAGCAACCTGAAGCAAGCAGAGCTTCTCATGGTAATGATGCAATGAATCAGCCTCAGTATCCAAGCAGACACGAGTCTCCCCCGTAGCCTGAAGATGCGCTTCGCTTTCGGAGATCCACTGAGTCAAATGCTCAGCGGTCGAGATGAACTCGTAATCCCGAACGAGAGCGACGGGTGAGGCAGGAACTGTTTCAGCCTCACTCATTTGAGACCACCTAGAAGGATTTCCGCATTGTTGCTAGTGCGGTTGATGTTGCGAATCAAGAGTTCAAGAGCCTCGACAGCCGGGACTTGAGCGAGCTGTTTACGAATCGCTGAGACGCGACGGAATTCATCTGGATGATAGAGAAGATCATCACGCCGAGTGCCCGATTTCAACACATGCAAAGCAGGAAAAATACGACGCTCACTGATCTCGCGATCCAAGGTAGCCTCCATGTTACCGGTGCCTTTGAATTCCTCGAAAATCAACTCATCCATCTTACTCTCCGTCTCGATCAAAGCAGAGGCGATAATGGTCAAGCTGCCACCTTCCTCAACATTACGAGCAGCACCGAAAAACTTTTTAGGCTTCACCATAGCCTTGGCGTCCATACCGCCAGACATCGTGCGGCCTTTCCCCCCCGTGAGCGCATTGTATCCACGAGCCAGACGGGTAAGGGAATCCAGCAAAATGACGACATCTTTACCCTGCTCTACCAAACGACAGGCACGTTCACGAACGATCTCAGCAAGCTGGCTGTGACGCTTCGGACTTTCATCAAATGTGCTGCTGTAGATCTCGCAACCCGAAACAGACTCTTCGAAATCCGTTACCTCTTCCGGGCGCTCATCCAACAGAAGAATGATCAAAGTGATCTCCTTATGGTTATGAACAATGGATTTAGCGATGTCTTTGAGAAGCATCGTTTTGCCCGATCTTGGAGAAGCATTGATCAATCCACGCTGACCTTTGCCGAGAGGAGCGACAAGATCCATGATGCGTGCAGAAACTGAACCCGTTTTACCAGTATCTAAAACAATACGCTGATTGGGAAACATCGCCGTCAGCTTATCAAAATGTGTCGGAGGCTGATAGGTGTCGATCGAAATACCATCCACTTCAGCAATGCGATCAATAGCCAAATATTTGTCCCTATCCTTGGGCGCTCTGGCATAACCAGAAATATGACTGCCAGCGCGCAGATTAAACTTTCGCACTAAAAATAGAGGAATAAACACATCCTCAGGAAGCGGAGCAAAGCTGTATTTTGGATAACGAATCAATCCAAAGTTATCAGTCCCGATCTCTAAAATGCCTTCAACTTTAACACGCGTCCGGTGATCCGCCATCCAAGACAACAAATCATAAATCAGCTGATGTTTAGAACGGCTGGCATTGATTCGATAACCCACGGTTTCGGCTATCTGTAAAAGCTCTGCCAAAGTGGACTCATGTAGAGAATTCAGAGAAATCTCCACAGGGAACGGCGGCTCAGCCACAGGAGGAGAAGGCTTTTCAGGGGTAACCAGTGTTTCCCCAGCAGATGAAGCAACATTCTTCACAGCGTTGAGGCCAACGCCTTCTTGCGTTGTTGTAGCTGACTCTGAAACACCTTCTACAGGTTGATTTAGAGTAACGGTGTCCGCCTTGACGGATTCAGGGGTTTCTGTGGTTTGTGTCATGCCAATGCTGTCTTAACAATGTCAGCACTTGGGCCTCAAGAGCAGCCTCGTCACCATCATTCCAAATGACGACGTCTGCTTTTTCGACCTTGGCTTCGATGGGCCACTGAGATCTCAAGATCTGCTCGATAATCGGCTCTTCAAGTCCTCGGCGTTCCATCAACCGCCTTACTTGCATCGCGCGGCTAGCCGCCACAACGATAACCAAGTCCGCTGTTATTGTTTCTCCAATCTCATAGTGCAGAGGCACCTCCGCAAGGAAAAGTTCTTTGCCTGATGCATCCATTTCCGCACGCTGAGATTCCAAACCTACGAGAACCCGAGGATGCAAAATAGCCTCCAATTCAGAACGCAAGCCTGGATCAATAAACACACGCTCCCTTAGTAGATGCTTATCTAGGCCTCTGATACCATCAGAATAAGCAAGAACATCATCACCAAATTTCTCGGTAATTCGATCAATGACTTCGGATTCCGTCAACAATGATGAGACTTCACGATCGGCGGAGAATGAGGAGATCTTTCCGACCATTTGAGCAGCCAAAATCTGGCCGACAGAAGTCTTCCCACAACCAACGCCCCCAGTTAAAAGCCAGTTTTTCATAATAAAAAAGGGCAGGAGAACGAGTCTCCTGCCCTTCTAATCAATTCAAATGTTTAGTTTCCAACTGGTGGAAGCAATGGGTTAGCACCTTCAGCGGAATCAGCACCTACTGACCCTGAACCTTGTCGACTGATGCGCTGACCAGCAGGATCGATCAAAGTGGCAGTCACGAAAATCATCAGGTTGCGCTTGAAGTGGTCTTCTACTTCCGAGCGGAAAAGACGACCAACAAAAGGAAGATCACCTAAAACTGGCAATTTATCTTCAACATCTTGAACATCTTCACGAATCAGACCGCCAAGAGCCACAGTTTGACCATCCCAAACCGTAACGGAAGTCTTGACCTTGCGAGTCGAGAAAATCGGCTGGTTAATGATGTTAGGAGTGAGTTCTACACGATTGCTACCAACTATGTTTGTGACGGGAGTCAAAACAGTTCCAATAACATTACCAATAGCGTCAGTAATAGTGTTAGTAATGATCTCTGTCTCGGTAACTGGCTGAACACTATAAATTGGGCTACCATAGTTAATGAAGCCATCAAATTCAGTCACCTCTGGCAGAAGGTTAAGATCGATAGATCCGTTTTCACCGATTACTGGGTCAACTTCCATGCGAACGCCAACAGGCCTCATCTCAAAAGCCGTAGGGGTGGTGGGGGTAACGGGGATTGCACTAGCTCCACCACCATTCGCTCCGCCACCAGCAGTAGCACCCACATTCGTAGGAATCTGAGGCGGATCGAATTCGGTTGGGTAAATAAATTCGCGCACAACTTCAACTGTTGCTTGCTGACCACCCTTGGTTGTAACACTGGGAGCACTCATCAAATCCACACCCTTTCTCTGCGAAAGTGCACGAAGGACCATACCAAATTGCGGATTGGTAAAAATACCTGCAACAGACAAGACACCAGGAGCAACAGTATCGGCGGTTGAATCGGTTCCGGTAAAGAGAGAATCAATACTGTCACCTCGAATCGCACGGCCACCACTACGCAACCCACGAGTCACAGGTGAGATAGTTCCAGCTGTGACTAAATCAGCCATACTTCCGCTGTAAGTGGCACGCACTCCAGAATTGCCAGTAGAACCACCAGCCACTTGGACTTCACCACCGGTTCCACCGAGTAGCCAATCGAATCCAAGCTCATCTGTATTTTTTTGCGTAACTTCAACAAATTTAGATGTGATATAGACTTGTTTTGTGACTTGCCCAATGATTGAATCAACGAACGATTCAACCAGATCCAAGTTAGGCTGTGTGTTTTTGACAATCAGCTGAGATGTCACCTTGTTGAAGACAGCAGTGGCACCTTCAGGGAATGGAATACCTTGTGATTTCAGAATATCTAAAGCACTTTGACGTACCGTAAGTCCTGAAGTGGTTGGGGCTGCACCACCTGCTGCAAACGGATCAGCAGCTGCTGCTGGAGCGGCTGGGGCAGCCGAGCTTCCACCCATGGTTTCGAAGTCTGGTGGAACTTTATAGATACGTGTAAACTGCTCCTGAGTAGTCTCGGAAACAGGAACAATAAGCACTGCGAAAGGCTCAACCTTGAATTTCATCCCAGCAAGTTCCGTAACATACCGAAGAGCTTCAACCATTGGCACGTCCTTGAGAGAAAGACTGATAGAGGCTGTCGACGGATTGTCACCAGCCTTGAGGATAATGTTGACTCCTTTGCGTGCCAAATCCGTTTCGGTAACATCTAAGTCGCGACTTTTGACACGCAGGAACTCAACTGCTTCATCAATACTAGCGCCAGAAAACTCAACCTGAGGGAAGATGATGTTCTGCATCTTCTGGCTAAGATAAACTGTGGGAGCTTTGCCACCGCCTCCAGTATTTTCGATCAGTAGACCTTTGATTGCAGGTTTGTGCTCCCAAGCTTCGTTGACCATGTTTAGCATACGAGAACGCTGATGATCACGTGCTGTATCAAAATATTCAGCCCGCTTGCGCTCTGCCAGCTCCATGCCACGACGAGCTGCTGAATTGTAAGGATCAATACGAAGCACATCTTCATATTGCGAAAGAGCTTCGTCGTATTTACCAATTTCCACGGAACTAGCACCCATCTGTAAACCCTTGGTCACTTTGGAAACATTTTCGACGTGTTCGGGGGTCAATGCTGGAGGCCAGCGATCCGGATCATCCAAGTGTGAAGCGAACAATTTTGCAGCCTTGTGTCCTGGAACAGCAAGCAATGCTTCATCGATTAATTTACGTGCAGCGACATAATCACCAGCAGCAGCTTTGTCACGAGCTACTTGGGCTGCGCAGTCAGCAAACTTTAGATTTGCAAGGTCACGCCAGTCTTGAATAAATGGAGCATTCGGGAGAACGTCAAAAATTTCCTTAGCTGAACGGTATTGTGACAAAGCACCTTCACGGTCACCTTTGGCATACAGTTCATCACCTTTTTCCATGGCTTTACGTGCATCTTCAATGCGAGCCATGCGGCGAGAGATTTCGCGTTCAGCGATGCCGGGGACGCTTCCACCGAGACCACCTTCTCCAGCTTTGACTGGCGTTGTGACCATCGGAGTTGCGAATGCAACCAGCAGTGCGATTCGGTTTTTCTTCATTCGGGAGGATTGGGACATAAAAAGCAATTTTGAACGAAATTGGCGTTGAGTAGATTGGTTTATCAGGATTTGCGCGTGTTTGGCGAGAGTTTTTTACTTATTTTGTCAGATTTATCCTTTTTTGACCGTGATCGGGGCTCCAGAAGGTTTGTCTCCATCAACGGGAACAATCACAGCCTGACTTTCTTCGATAGAAAGAACCTTGAAAGTTTTGCCGATTCCTGGGATTTGGAAGGTCTCGCCTTCTTTGACTTTTCGTACTTCAGCTTGGCCGATTCGGAACTCAAATTCAGCTTCATACTCGGCCAAATTTGTTTCTGTTCCACGCACCAATACAAATTCCTTTTGCGTAGAAATATCTAGGCATTTCAACTCCGAAACATCTTTTTCGCCTACCTTAGGATCTTCGATGGTTTTAGCTTCAAAACTTAAAACCTTGAATCGAATTACTCCCTTGTCGAAACCAAACTCATCGTTAGGGGAGACAAACTTACTCACCTTGGGATCTGGTGCCGTGCGCTGAACCTGGAAGGGTGGAGAACTACTATTAAGCTTGATCTTATAGTCGTTAGCGATCCTCTGTTTAAGATAAAGCTTCTCTGTTACTGGTGGATGACTTTCTGCCTCCATAGGATTTGTTTGCGGCTTGGCCAGAAATTCTTCCTCAGTGCTGAATCCATCATTGTCAGGGTCCAATGCCCCAACATTAGGTGACTCAATGTTGGGTATGTTGTTCTTAATCAAGAATTCATTCGTCATGGGTGGACGAAGGACATTATCTTCGGTTTGAAGGTCAAAAAGCTCATCTCCTTTTTGCATGAGAATGACGGATTTATTCAGCGGAACGGCTTTACCTTTCACCACAGGAGATACCCAAGTCACTTTTTCAGTCAACCGCTGCATGACAGCTTTCACGCCGTCTGTAGGTGGAGCTTTCAAGTCGTTTTTGGAACTTCCACTCCTAGGAATAAGCCTATCGGAGAGACTCTGACTATCCCAGACCAAGTAGCCTGAGAGCGCGATCGCTATGAGAAAACAGGCTGCCAGAATGCCTTTCTCGTAATTGCCTTTCTTATTCTGCATGATGCTTAAAAAAATACGCTGTTTCTGATCACTTGCTGCCTAGCGCAGCGGTTTGTGGATTTAGAAACTTAACTAAATCAATCTCCAAATAGGCTCGAAGTGTTTCCTTGCCGAGAACAACCCGTGAATCCACAGGGGCAGGTTGAACGGCTTTTGCAGCAACAGCCTCTGTCGGTG
>CANHTV010000078.1 GCA_947463285.1 Verrucomicrobiaceae bacterium
ACGCGCACGCCTTCGCGGATCTGCGGCACACAGGGTTCACCTCGGATGCTGAAGAGCACCGTTTGAAAACCCGCTTCCAGCAAGGTTCGCCGAATCGGCTCCTGCCGTTCAGGATGTTCACCCGTCACCCACAGGGCCTTGTGTCCATGCAGCTTCGCCAAAAAAGGCAGCTCAGTGATTTTACCCGGTCCGAAGACAATGCGTGTAGCGGTGGCGAACTCGAAGACCATGATCTCTAGTGGATCTGAAGGTGGTCGGGACGGCGAGATTCGAACTCACGACTTCTTGCTCCCAAAGCAAGCGCTCTACCAGGCTGAGCTACGTCCCGTTGTTCTCCGTAAAGGAGCGGGCGGAGATAGTGGCGCACGATGAAGTTCGTGCAACATGATTCTTCGTCTTTCTTTCACATCTGAAGACGTTGACTGTGGTGAAGGCCTGCTGAGCAGGCGCTTGTGATGGTTGGCACCGTGTGTAGGATGGGCTCCAGGAGATGTGGCAGGAATAGTGATCATTCCACGAAACAGGGTGGAGCCAAGGCTGTGCTATTAACAGAGCTTCGTATTCAGAGCAGTCACCCGACCGTCAATGAATGTTAAAGAGCCACCTTCCCGAAAACCGCCTGCAATACCCTGCCTCTTGCTTCGTCGAATACGCAGGTAGTCCGATTGGATCCATCAGTAGTGATACGGTCTGGCCTACCAATTCAGGCACCTGAGTTTGGATCTTCTTGATCTGCTCCAAAGACTCATACATGAAAAAAAGTTGTCCAGTCCGCATCCACCACGTCAGCAGGCAGTGCCATCTTTTGAAGTAGTCGTTGTGGTTTTGCTATGATTAAGGCCAACTCGTGTGGAGAGCTTCGCGACCTAACAAACGATGGTATCAAATATGCTAACGTTAACAAAATCAAACTAAGAAGTGATAACGAAGTGAATCTGTATGCTCGCAAAAAAGGCAAAATTTAATCTTGGGGGCACAAGTCAGATTTGCTCTCAGTAACTCAATGAGGGTGACATTTTCACTCCATCAATGGCCTAGTCGTTACTCCGATTCTCAATGGCGATAGGCTTTGTGTGACGAGCCTGAAACATAAGGCGAAGTTTAACAAAAAGGTCACATGAAAATGAGCGAACTTCCCAATGGGGCATGACTAACTAATAGTCTTATGAACCTGAAACTCCCGATCAGCAGCGCATGGCTCAAGCCGTATCTTCATCACACACTCCCATTGATTGCCGCGTGCTCGATGCTATGGGCGGAAGCTGTGCAGGCCGCCCCCGGCGATCTTATCATCACGGAGATCAATTCGAATGGAGTTGGTGGAGATTTCTGGGAACTGACCAACGTCAGCAGTTCCTCGATCAATCTGAGCAACTACAAGTGGATTGACGAGACTCGCACGCCCACAGGAGCCTTGGTCGTGCCCGTAGGCACCTCAATCGCAGCAGGTGAGTCGATCGTGTTCAATGTCACTGGCACTGCCACTGCATTCCGCACCGCATGGGGCATTTCAGGCTCGGTACAGGTCATTAGCGGTGGTGCTAACCTAGGCCAAAATGATGCAATTACTCTCTATGATGCGGCGAATGCGGAAGTATTGTTCCTCAGTTATGCGGCGAATGGCTTCACCCGCTCAAACGGCAGTGGATCCGCCGGTGGTCATGCTGGTGCTTCGGCTGGCGGTGCTGCCACGGAGTCGATGGTATGGGATCCAGCCTTTGGAACTTCCAGTCCTCGCTATCGCGCGGCAGTTGTTGCGAGCTTGGGCTGTTTTGCCCACCCGACAGCGCCCACTACAATTGGCTCGCCAGGCGTCTCCGCGAGGCCGCCGACCGTGAGCATCGGCAACGCTACCGTCAATGAAGGCAACACCGGCACAAGCGCGCTTTCACTCGTGGTGACGCGTTCGGATACCACCACAGCCTTCACCGTCGATTACGCAGTCACCGGTGGCACGGCCACCAGCGGCACAGATTTCGCCACACTGGCGTCGGGCACGCTCACTTTTGCTGCCGCAGGTTCTGCCACGCAAAACATCGACATCACCGTGAATGGCGACACCACCTCCGAGCCGGATGAAACGATTATCCTGACGCTTTCCAATGTCGTGAACACCACCGGAGCCACGGTGATCCAAAACGCCACCGGCACCGGCACTCTCACGAATGACGACATCGTGACAGCGAGCATCGCCACGCATCCAGTGGGCTCCACCATCGCCACCGGCTACACCGCCACGCTCAGCGTGACCGCAGCAGGCTTCCCTGTTCCGACGCTGCAATGGTATCAGGGCAACAGCGGCGACACCAGCACGCCTGTCGGCACGAACAGCAGCAGCTTCACCACACCCGCACTCACCACGACTACCAGCTACTGGGTCCGTGCGACAAACAGTGGCGGCACTGCCGATAGCAATGCGGCCATTGTTACCGTCACTGCCGGCCCGACGAGCGTGAATCTAGCGAACTATGTGCGTATCGCCCGCATCAATCTGCCAGAGCCCACACGCACCGCGTTGCCTCCCGGCACGCCGGTTCACAACTACCTCTGCCAGGAAGCGTCGGCTGTGACTTACAACTGGGACACCGACACACTCTTCATCACGGGCGATGGTGGCCGTGCCATTACTCAGGTTTCCAAAACTGGTCAGCTCATCGACACGATGACGCTCGCCCTGGGCAGTAGTCCACAGGGCACCGATTTCTATGATCCCGAGGGCCTCACTTATATCGGTGGCGCTCAGTTTGTCATGAGCGAGGAGCGCGATCGTCAACTTGTGAAATTCACCTACGCCGCCGGCACAACGCTAAGCCGCAGCGGTGCGCAGACGGTGAAAATCGGCACCTTCGTCGATAACACCGGCACGGAAGGTCTCTCCTGGGACCCTCAGACGAGCGGCTTCGTCTGCCTGAAGGAACTGACGCCTATCGGCATCTTCCAGACCGGCGTGGATTTTGCCGCTGGCACCGCCACGAATGGCTCGCCTACGACGGTGAACTCCACAAACCTCTTCGATCCTGCCTTGCTAGGTATGACGGACACGGCGGATATCTTTGCGCTTTCCAACTTACCCTCGACGACGGGACAGTCACAGGCTGGTAATCTCATCGTTCTCGGTCAGGAAGACGCCCGTATCGTCAATGTGGATCGTAGCGGCGTCATCACTAGCACGTTGAACATCAGCAGCGATCCGGGCAATCCGCTCACACCTGCCGGTCAGCAGCATGAAGGAGTCACGATGGATCGTGCGGGCATCCTTTATGTCGTCAATGAAAACGGTGGCGGCAGCATCGACTACCCGCAGCTCTGGGTGTATGCGCCAGCCACGCAGCCAAATGCGGCTCCGACGGCGGTCATCGTCGACAACGCCACCACGACTCTGCAGGAAAACAGCAGCACCGCCTCCCGCGTGAAGCTCGGCGACATCATCGTGACGGATGACGGTCTCGGCACGAACACGCTGAGCCTCAGCGGAGCCGATGCGGCCTCCTTTGAACTCACCGGAACCGAGTTCTTCCTTAAAGCCGGTGTCGCCCTCGATTTCGAGACGAAGACCAGCTACGCCGTCACGGTGAATGTTGATGACACCGCTATCGGCAGCACACCGGATGTCAGTGTGATTTTCACCCTCACCGTCGGCAATGTGGAGCCTGAGGCACCACCGGCACCAGTCATTATCATCTCCGAAGTTGCCCCCTGGGCCAGCGGCAGTTCTGCCGTGCTCGCCGACTGGTTTGAGATCACCAACGTCACCTCCAACACCATCAACATCGCTGGTTGGAAGATCGACGACAACTCCGCCACCTTCGGCAGCGCCGCCACGCTCAATGGCGTGACCACGCTCGCAGCGGGTGAAAGCGCCATCTTCATCGAAACCACCGATCTGCCTGCCAAAGACACGCTCTTCCGCAGCACCTGGGCGCTCGCAGCTTCACCCACTGGACCTCAAATCGGCTCTTACTCCGGCTCCGGTGGCTTGGGCACTAACGGCGATGCCGTGAACATTTACAACGCCGCAGGCACCTTGATGGCGAGCGTCACGTTTGGCGCTTCGGATGCCGTTTCACCCTTCCAGACCTTTGACAACACCCGCGGCCTCAATGCAGCCACGATCTCGCAGTTGAGCCTCGTCGGCACCCACGGTGCCATCGCCTCCAGCAATGCCGCTGAAGTCGGATCACCGGGTTTCGCCGCTCCTGGCGCAGTGCGCATTACGGAAGTTGCTGCTTGGGGCAGCGGCAATGGCAACTACCTCGCCGATTGGTTTGAAGTGACCAACACCGGCGCTCGTGCGGTGGACATCACCGGTTGGAAAATCGACGACAGCTCCGAATCTCCCGCTGCGGCGCTTTCGCTCACTGGCATCACCAGCATCGCTCCGGGTGAATCCGTCATCTTCCTCGAAACGGCTACGCCCCTGACCACGCTCGCCACTTTCCGCAGCACTTGGTTCAGCACGACTCCTCCGCCTACGCTGCAAGTCGGCAGCTACACCGGCACTGGTGCTGGTTTGAGCACCGGCGGCGATGCGGTGGTGCTCTACGACAGCAACAACGTCCGCCGAGCCAAGGTCTTCTTCGGCGCATCTCCTGTTGCCACACCGTTTGCCACCTTTGACAACTCCGAAGGCGCCGACAATGTGAGCCTCGCCACACTCAGCGTCGTCGGCACAAATGGAGCCTTCGTCGCTCTCACCGATGCAGATGAGATAGGCTCACCCGGAACCACCGTTTCTGCTGCGCAAAGCAACACCACGATCATCGTCAGTGATGCCAGCATCGCCGAAGGCAACAGCGGCACCACTACACTGAACTTCACCATCACTCGCAGTGATCGCAATGGAGCCTTCACGGTCGATTTCGCCACCTCCAACGGCACAGCCACCTCAGGCAGTGACTTTACCGCCACGTCCGGCACCCTCACCTTTCTCGCAGGCGGCTCCGCCACACAAACGGTGAGCGTCTCCGTCACTGGAGACACCAGCGTCGAGCCGAATGAAACCTTTGTCGTGACGCTTTCAAATGTCGTGAACAACGCAGGCACCGCCGCAATCACGGATGCGACTGGCACGGGCACCATCACCAATGACGACACCACGCCAGTCGCCTTCCCAGCCAGCAACTCGCTCACCTCCACGGTCAAAGGCAGCATCGCCCTCGCGGGGGCTGAGATTCCTGCTTTCGACCCGCTTTCGGATCGCGCGTTTGCCTCATCCGGCGTCGGCATCCAGGTCGTGAATCTCGCCAATCCGGCGGCTCCCGTATTCATCAACACGATCACGCCTTCCACACTCGGCGTGCCTGCCATCATCAGCGATGACATCTCCTCCGTGAGCTTGCGCAAAGGCTCGGGTGCCAATCCGAGCGTGCTCGCCGCTGCCATCATCAACAATCCAAAAACCAGCGCCGGTCATGTGGTTTTTCTCAATGCCGCCTCAGGTGCTCTCATCGGTCACACCACCGTCGGCATCGTGCCGGATCACATCGCCTGGACGCCGGATGGCTCGAAGCTGCTCGTTTGCAATGAAGGTGAACTCCCTCTGCCAGAAGTCACCATTGAGGCCGCCGTACCTGATGCCGCTCAGGGCACCGTGAGCATTATTCCAGTCGATGCCGCTGGCTTGCCTGGAACCGTTCAAACGGCTGACTTCACCGCCTTCGATACCCAGACCGCCGCCCTGAAAGCTGCTGGCGTGCGCTTTTATGAAGACGGCGTGCCTTCTACCGACTTCGAGCCGGAATACCTCGCCATCTCGCCTGATGGCACGAAGGCTATGGTCACACTTCAGGAGGCCAACGCGGTCGCCGTGCTCGACATCGCTAGCGCCACCTTCACCAGCGTGGCTCCGCTCGGCAAAAAGAACTTCAGCACCCTCCGCGCAGATTTCAGTGATGCCGATGGCATGAAGAACCCGCGCGCCGGCCAGCCTGTGTTTGGCCTCTACATGCCGGATGCCATCGCCTCCTTCGCCTCGGGCGGTCAAACTTACTACGTCACCGCGAATGAAGGCGATGATCGCAATGACTTCATTGCTCCAAACGAGACGACGACTGTCAATAACGCGGGTTATGTGCTTGATCCCACCGTCTTCACCGATGCTGCCACCTTGAAGCTCAACGCCAACCTCGGCAAGCTCACCGTCTCCAATCTCTCCGGTCTCCGTGGTGACACCGATAATGACGGCGACATCGACGAGATCCTCATGTATGGCGCCCGCAGCTTCTCCATCCTGGATTCCACCGGTGCCATCGTCTTTGACAGCGGCGACATGATCGAAATGATCGTCGCCTCGCTGCACGGTAGCAACTTCGATGATGGTCGCAGTGACAACAAAGGCCCGGAACCCGAGGGCGTGGCCGTGGCGACGCTCGGTGCCCGCACGTTTGCGTTTGTCGGTCTGGAGCGCTCACACCTCACGCTTGTGTTTGATGTCACCAATCCACTCGCGCCGACCTATGTCACGTCTCTTATCCGCAACGGCGATCTTAATCCCGAAGGTATCGTGGTGGTCTCCGAGAGTGATAGCCCTAGCGGTCGCCCGCTTGTGCTCGTGACGAATGAAAGCAGCAACACGCTCAGCGTCTTTGAACTCACGCCTGCCACGGCCTTCACCATGCAGCTCCTCCACATCGCCGATGCCGAGGCCGGATTGCTTGCCTCCCAGACCGCGCCAAACCTCGCTGCGCTCGTGGATGCCTTTGATGGCACGTATGCGAACACGCTCATCCTCGCTGGCGGTGACAACTACATCCCCGGACCCTTCGCTGCTGCTGGAACGGATGCCCTCGTTGCTGCCACGCACACAAAAGGCAACAATCCCTTCGCTGCGGATATCGAAATCCACAATCGCCTCGGCGTCGAAGCCTCCACAGTCGGCAACCATGAGTTCGACTTCGGCAGCAATGCCTTCTCCGATGCCATTGCGGACACCAACTTCCCGTATCTGACTTCGAATCTCGATTTCTCAGGTGATGCTGGCATCTCCGCTCGCTACCAGGAGACGGTCGGTGTCGGCGGCCTCGAAGAAGCCAGCAGCGTGAAAAACAAGGTCGTCCCGAGCTGCGTCGTCACGAAGGGCACGGAGAAAATCGGCCTCGTCGGTGTCACCACACAGATCATCGAAGTCATCTCCTCCACGGGCGGTGTTGAAGTAAAAGGTTTCGTCGGTGATGGCAGCGAGACAGACAACATGGCGCTGCTCGCCAGCCAGGTGCAGCCCGTCATTAACGACCTCAAGAACCAGGGCGTGAACAAGATCATCCTCATGGCTCATCTTCAGCAGATCGCCAACGAACTCACCCTTGCGCCATTGCTCACGGATGTGGACATCATTCTCGCTGCTGGTTCCAACACCCGTCTTGGCGATGCCAACGACGTCGCTGTGGCCTACACTGGCCATGGGGCGGACTTTGCGGCCAATTACCCGATCTACACCAATGGTGCCGATGGCAAGCCAACGGTCGTGGTGAACACCGACAATGAGTTCACCTACCTCGGCCGATTGGTTGCCGATTTCGACGCGGACGGTCTCCTCATCGTGCCCAATCTGCTTTCCAATACCGCCGTGAATGGAGCCTATGCTGCGACCACCGCCACTGTGGCCGCAGCCTGGAATGTGCCTGAGGCCAATCTCACCACCACCGCCTTTGCCACAGGCACCAAAGGCGCACTCGTGAAGCAGATCACCGATGCCGTGCAGGGCGTCATCACCACAAAGGATAGCGATGTCCGCGGCTACACGAATGTCTATCTCGAAGGTGAGCGCAATGTTGTCCGCAATCAGGAAACCAACCTTGGCAATATCAGCGCCGATTCGATGATCTCCGCCGGAAAAACGGCTCTCCCAGCAGCCACTCACATCGTAGCAATGAAAAACGCTGGAGGCATCCGTGCCGCTATTGGCGCGGTTGACGTAGCCACTGGAACGAAATTGCCGCCGATCGCCAATCCAACGGCTGGCAAAGCAGCGGGAGCCATTTCACTGCTCGACATCGAAAACTCGATGCGCTTCAACAACGGCCTCATGCTCTGCGATACCACACCAGCGGGCCTCAAAGCCATCTTGGAGCATGGCGTCGCCTCATTGGGCAATCTGGGCCGCTTCCCACAAATCGGCGGCATCCGCTTCAGCTTCAATCCGAGCGCCACCGCTGGCTCACGCATTCAGAGCATCGTTACGATCAATGATAACGGTGAGATCACCGGCCGCGTCGTCTCCGGCGGCGCTGTCCGAGCTGACGCACCTGCCGCCATCACGCTCGTGACGATGAACTTCCTTGCTGGAAATGCGGCGGGACTCAACACCGTAGGTGGTGACGGATATCCGTTCAAAGCGAATGCCGATAACTTCCGCTTCCTGCTCAACGATGGCAGCCTCTCGCCAGCCGTCGACGAGGCGCTAAACTTCACCGCCGCTGGCGTCGTGCCCGTGAATATCCTCAGCGAGCAAGCCGCTCTCTCCAGCCACCTCCAGGCCCGCTATTCTGCTCCAGCCAGTGCGTATAACTTGGCAGAAACTGTTCCTGCGCTCGACACCCGCATCCAAAGCACCGCCGTCCGCACTGATACGACTCTCAGCGGTCCAGCGACCTTCGCCGCTTGGCTTGCTGAAAATGGATTCACTGGCACCGCTGGCGGCGATACCGATAACGATGGAGTGCCAGACTCACTGGAATACTTCTTCAACGCCAGCCCGAACAGCGGTGGTGATCGCGATAATCTGCCAACCGTGGTGATGAACGGCAACGATCTCGAATTCCGCTTCACCTACCTCACCAATACTGTCTTCCCCGGCTACCTCCAGTGCTCCGAGGACTTGATCACCTGGGCCAATGCCACGCCCGGCGTGGACTACGAAGTCATCACCGAGGCCGTGAATGGCAATGAGACCGCTGTCCGCTTCCGCATCTTCTGCAACCCTCAGCCGACCACGCAGGGACCGTTCACCTACCTCACACCGTTCAACACGGCGGTCGGACGTGGTGCCATCGACCAGCTCACCATCACCAATCATGGCATGGTCGGCGCAGGCCGCCTCTCCGGTGACTCCTACGACAGCTTTGGCGAAACGATGGGCGCTGCCTCCGGCCTCTCTATCACCGGCTGGAGCTACAACAGCGGCACCGGCCAGTTCAGCGGCGTTTTCAATGTGCTGCCTGATCGTGGCTACAACAGCGGCGCCATCTTCTCCAACTACGCTGCTCGTGTGCATCAGACGCCCTTCACCTTCACGCCCCACTATGGCGTGGGAACGGTCGCTCAAAATCAGATCGTGCCATCCTATGGCAGCACGACGAAGTTCACCTACCTTGATGGTGTCACCACGAAGTTCACCACTGGTCTCAACGCCACCGGCGTTTCCACCATCATGGGACAGAGCGTAGGCACCACCACCGCCGCCAATGGCCCCGGCGGCGCTCAGGAAAGCCTCATCAGCTTTGACGCCGAGGCCATCCACGTATTCGCCGACGGTTCCGGTTTTGTCTCTGATGAATACGGCACCTACATCGCCCGCTTCAACAGCGCGAAGCAGTTCACCCGTATCATCCAGCTTCCGAATGTCGCTCAGCCGCATCGCCCGGTCGGCTCGCTGAACTTTGACTCTGTCACTGCGCCCACGAATGGCCGCCGGAACAATCAGGGCCTCGAAGGCATGTCCGTTTCTCCTGACAACAGCCGCCTCTTTGCCCTCATGCAAAGCGCCCTCGTGCAGGATGGCGGTGCCGCGCAGACACGCTTCAATACACGCCTCTTTGTTTATGACATCGCCGGCACCAACCTCGAAAACCCAGTGCTCATCGGCGAATATGCCGTGCAGCTCCCGCGCTATGATTTGAATGGTAACGGCTCTGGACTCGACGCCACTGCTGCACAGTCCGAGATCGTCGCCCTCAGCAACACACAGCTTCTCATGCTGCCACGGGATGGAAATGGCCTCGGCAAAGGAACCACCGACCCGATCGTCACCAAGACAGTCGATCTCGTGGACTTCTCCGCCGCCACCAACATCCTCGGCCTCTACGACGCTGAAGGAAACCAGATCAGCCCCGCCGGCACACTGCGCTCGACCATCACGCCGGCTCGTAGCACCGTCGTGGTCAACCTGCTCTCCAGTGCCGACCTCACCAAGTTTGGCTTCAATACCAACACCGCCTCGCCGAACCAGTTCACCGTCAACGAGAAAGCGGAAGGAATGGCGCTTGTCCCTGACACCTCGACTGCCAACACCGAGGACTATTTCCTCTTTGTAGCGAACGACAACGACTTTCAGTCCAGCGACGTTCGCATGGTCGATGCTGCGGGTAACCTCGTCAGCTACGGCGATGCCCGTGATCGCGGCATCACGAACGACGCCGTCTTCACCGCCTGGCGCCTCACCATCTGCCCGAACAACCGCAAGTTCTTTCGCATCCAGGTGAATACCACGCCTTGATTCGCCATCGCCTGAAAGCCCATATCCACCTTCGTCACTCATGTCCGTCGCTCATGTAGCAGGCAGTCCGGTCGATCACGCCTGTGATAACCTGTATCGCCGCCATCAGGTCACTCTGGTGAACTTTGCCCGCCTGCGCGGCTGCGACGAGCATGAGGCGTGGGATGTGGTACAAGAGCTCTTCCTGCGGGTCTTCCGCCTCGGCATGGTGCTTCCGCTTTCCTCCCGCACGGAGGAAATGCAGCGCACCTGGCTGCTACGCACGCTGCGCTGGATGCTCATCAATCTGCACCGCCGAAGGACACGCCTGCGCCGGGGTGGCAGCTATTCCATTGAGTCGTTGGAACTCCTCACGGAGGAAGGCAGAGAGTTCTCGGCGGTTGGCACGCCAGCGGGTGAGTATGACCGCCAGTGGGCGGTCAGCGTGCTGGAGCGATGCCTTTCCCACCTGCACCAAAGCTCCAAGCCAGATGCCTGGATGGCCTTTGAAGCTGGTTTAACCGGCTCCGAAACCCGGAGCACCCCGGCGATGCGTGTCGCGGCCCATCGCACACGAGTGAAGCTAAAACGATTGATCCGCGTCGAAGCGTGCAAAGAGTCTCTGCTGCAAGCTCTCGCTTCCTGAATGTAGTTCAGGGCTTCAGTCTGCAAAACCTCATGCTAGCAGACTCACCGTCGCACATTCGCTGCACTGGACCCCAGCCGTTGCGTGAACGACTTACAAAAAGCATCATGACCTGATCGCCGACAACTCGTCGTCGATCATTTGAAGCTCTCTGGCAGAATGCACTAGTCTGCATCAATGCTACTCAAGACGAAGCTTGAGCCACTCTTTAGCATCGTCACTCCTACCCAATTCTTTGAACCCTTTTTCAATGATCGGCACCAGAACCTCAATGGCTATCCACTGTTTGTTCAGATAGCCTTCTTCCAAGACAATCACCC
>CANHTV010000079.1 GCA_947463285.1 Verrucomicrobiaceae bacterium
CCCTGGCGCTCGCGAATCGCGTCTTGAAGGAAAAAGCCGCCGATCCTATCGCACGAGTGTTTGAGCTCACGTTTGGCCGCAAGCCTTCTGCGGACGAAAAGGCCAGCTGTGAAGCTCATTGGAAGCAAATGGAAGCCAAACAAGCGAAACTCACGTTCGAGAAGCCCAAATCGCCGCTGGAAGTGCGCCGCGTAGCTGTCGAAGAGAACACCGGCGAGAAATTCAGCTTCCAAGAAAAACTCCCCGGCTACGCCGACTTCGTTGATGACCTTCAACCCGCCGACTGCGACGCGAAAACACGTGCGCTGGCCGATGTCTGCCTCGTGCTGCTGAACTCAAACGAGTTCGCTTACCTCTACTAAGTCCTGACGATGCAGAAGCATTCTACTGTGGACCTTGTACACACTCTCGCGCTGCGAAGCGCCTGGACGTCGCGGCTTGGAAATGCTGCTCATGATTTTATCCAGTTGCTAGGCATCCTTTGAGGATGGCTGATGCAAGTAGGTGAAGATTGATGCGTTTGCTTGGGCTCATGAAACTGCTTTCGCTGCTAGCCCTTCTTGTCATGCCTCTTATGGGCGAGGATCTTCCTGTCCTTGCTGCGCCGGATTTTATCTCACCACTTGAGGAGTCATGGAAGATCGCTCACGGCAACTATGAGCCGCGCGATGGGGTGCTGGTCTGCGCTGAAAAAGCAGAGAACAAACATGTGGCTGTCCTTTGGCATCAAGTTGGCTGGAATACAGGTGTGGTCGAGTGCGAGTTCCGCCTGGATGGCTCTAAAACTTTCATTGTCGGTTGTGACGGTGTGACTCCCACCGGTCTAAAGCATGTGGGCCGATTCGTGGTGACTCCCAAGCAGATCAGTATCGCCGAGGACTCCGTAAAACCTAGCCACATACTCGCCAAATTACCCGCGGACTTGAAGTCTGGTGTATGGCATAAGCTCCGACTTGAGTGGAATGGTGATCAAATAGCCATCCTGCTTGGGGATCTAACTTTGAAGGCCCAGCACGCTTTTCTCGCCACGCCCAAGAGCCGAAGCTGGTTCGCTGTCGGCGGCCAGACGGCTTCAATTCGCTCCTTAAAGATTCGTGGTAAGCCCTAGATGGAATCAGAGTCAAAAGCCCCAATCGCGACGAATCACCATGCGTTCTTGCCTTCTCATTTTTTTGCTAGGTGGTTCTGTTCTTGCCCAAAATACTCGTCAGGTAGTGAAAGACTGGCCGCGCTTCCCCAAGGATCATCAACTCGGTCTCTGTGCAGGTGTGGGGGTGGATGCTCAAAATCGTGTATTCGTTTTCCACCGCAGTGGCCGTGTTTGGTCGAATCCACCTCCGAAAACACCCATCTCAAAACCCACCGTCAGCGTGATCGACGGCGCCAGCGGCAAGCTGCTTTCGAGCTGGGGAGAAAATCGCTTCATCATGCCGCATGGACTGACGGTGGATCACGAAGGTCATCTTTGGCTGACAGATGTGGGGCTGCATCAGGTCTTCAAATTCACAGCCGAAGGTAAGCTGCTGCTGACTCTTGGGGAAGCCGGTGTCTCGGGTGATGATTCGTCACATTTCAATCTGCCCACGGATGTCGCGGTGCTGAAGGATGGTTCATTCTATGTCAGCGATGGCTACAAAAACACCCGTGTGATGAAATTCACCGCCCACTTGCAGTTTGAGTTTCAGTGGGGTCAGTCGGGCAAGGGTAATGGTGAATTCCGCCTGCCACATGGCCTAACGATTGATGGTCGAGGCCGTGTGATCGTTTGTGACCGTGAGAACGAGAGGCTTCAGGTTTTTGATGCCCGTGGGCGTTTTCTTGAACTCTGGCAGGGGCCGCAGATCGGTAAGCCTTACGGCATCGCCAATAGCGCTGATGGCGGTGTTCTGGTCATTGATGGCGGCTCGCCTTCACTGAAACCCCTGCTGCGTGGCAAGGCTGTCGAACTCGATGCTGCTGGCCGGGTCATCGACACCTTTGGCAGTTTTGGCAAGGAACCAGGGCAGTTCCAACTCGGCCATGACATCGCTGTGGGCCCTGATGGTGCCGTGTATGTCTCTGAGGGCACGGGAGCCCGTGTGCAAAAGTTTGTGCGCTGAGATCAGCCCACGATTTCAGTCGGGCAGTCCGGGAGCGACGCCATGAAGGCACGACCGTAGGGCTTCGAAAGAATGCGGTTGTCCAGGATGGCGACGATGCCCTGATCCTGCTGCGTGCGGATGAGTCGGCCGACACCTTGACGAAGTTTCAAAATGGCCTCAGGCACACTGTACTCGCTGAAGCTGTTGAGGCCTTGTTCTTCGAGGTATTCCAGGCGGCTGGCCGTCAGCGGATGATCTGGCACGGCGAAGGGCAGCCGAGTGATGATGACATTGCTCAGGGCCTCTCCAGGCACATCGACACCCGTCCAGAAGCTGTCTGTGCCGAACAAAATGCTGTGCACGTCTTTTTTAAACTCGGCCAGCATCTGATGCCTCGGCATCCCACGTCCCTGCACCAGCAGCCGCCAGCCATTATCGAGGCAGAAGTCTTCCAAACGGTCCGCCATGGCCGTCATCTGACTGTAGCTGGTGAAGAGCACAAACGCCCGCCCCTGTGAGAGGCTGAGGAAGTGGGAGATCTTCTCCTCCATGGCGTCGCCATAGGCATCATCCTTCGGCTCCGGCATCCGCTTCACCAGAAAAAGCCGCATCTGCTTTTTGAAGTCGAAAGGACTCTGAATGCAGGCCGCCTGGGCATTTTGAGCGCCGACACGATTGCGGAAGTAGTTTAATTTTTCGTCATCGCCCACACCGAGCGTGGCGCTGGTGAAGACACAGGCTTTGCCGCCGCCAAAAAAGATCTCCTCCAGCTTCGGCGAGACGTCGATGGGCGCACTGTGCAGGGCGAGGTTGCGGTTATCTCCCGTGCCGCGCTCGGCCCAATAGACATGGCCGTCTTCCGTTTGATCAAGGAAGGCGCTCAGATTCACCCGCACCGCCGTGAGCCGCTTGGCGATGTCATGCAGTTCCAGCTTCTGGCCTTCACTCTTGGCCGCATCACCGGCCTTGATGGCGCAGGTGGCGAGTCGTTGCAAAGGCAGTGCCAGATCATTTTCCACCAGCCCCGGCTCGCGGATGCGAAACTCCTTCGCGTAAGTGCCCGTGAATTTGCAGCGAGATTCGGCGCTGCGGAAAAACGACTCGGTCATCGTGATGGCCTGGACGACATCGCGGATCGCATCACTGTCGCCCACACTGGCAAAGAAACCTTTGCGCGTCTTGGGGTTGTAGAGACGCCCGAGTTCAAAGCGGATGTTTGATTCACTGATGTGAATACCGAAAGCCTGAGCGGCGATGTTTTCAATGGTGTGGGCCTCATCCAAGACCACGAAGTCACGGGGAAAAATGAAGTTTGCATCCTCGGCCAAAGTTTCTTCAGCAGAGGCCAGCAAGGTAAAAAACAGCGTGTGATTCAGCACCAGTACATCTGCCGCCGCCATGCGCCGCCGCACGTCCTGATACACACAGCCGCTGCCCGGTGGGCAACGACGTGGCGTGCAGGCATGAGGCTCGCTGCGCACCATGGACCACAGCCGCGCGCCGGGGGTGAAATCCATCTCGCTCAAAGTCGCAGTCGGGTTTTCCCGGTGCCATTCTTCGATGAGCTGCAGCTCAGCTGCCTCACTGCTGCTGAAGAGATCACCCGTCTGCGAAAAAGCACTCTTGAGGCGTGTCGGGCAGAGGTAGTTGTTCCGGCCTTTTAACAGCTCGGCATGGAAGTCACCGACGAGTTTTTTGACGATGGGAATGTCTTTGTGAACGAGCTGCTCCTGAAGATTGATCGTGTGGGTGCAGATGATGGCCTTGCGTTTCTGCTCCAGCGCAAACGTGGCGGCTGGCAGCAGATAGGCCAGCGACTTGCCGACGCCCGTTGCGGCCTCGACGATCAGAGGCCTGTTCTTTTCCAAAGCTCCTGCCACCAGCTGGGCCATGCGCTGCTGCTGCGGACGAAATTCAAACTGAGGCGAGGCCGCGAGCCTGCCATCTGTGGAGAAAGCCAGATGCATCCTCTCCGCGAGCGTAGGTCCGCCGTGGCTGCCTTCAGAGGGGTCGAGAATACTGATCATATGAGTGCTGCATCATGCCGGGCCTGGGAGCGGCTGCAAAGTGTGAATGCGCGAAGTCCAGCCGCTTGATCAAACTCATTCATTGATCCAAACGGGTGTGCCGACGGGTGTGAGATCGAAGAGTTCGATGACATCTTTGTTTTTCAGCCGAATGCAGCCATGGCTGGCAGGGCGGCCAATGCGGGCTTCGTCATTGGTGCCGTGGATGTAAATGTAGCGGTCGTAGGTATTGGCATTGTGCGCTTGGGAGCCGTGCAGCCAGAGGATGCGTGTGAGCACGAGATCATTCTGCGTATCCATGCCCGGCTGCCAGAGGCCTACGGGCTGGCGTGATTTAAAAATCGTTCCGCAGGGTGCTGCATCACCGTGCTTTTCCTTCACGATAAAATTCCCCAAGGGGGTTTTATAGCTGCCGGGTTGGGTGCCAAGGCCAAACTTCGATGTGGAGCACGGCCACTCATGCAGCAGACGGCGGCCATCCCACCGGCTAAGACGCTGCGTGGCGACGCAGATTTCGAGTCGAGGGGTGTGAAGCGACATGTTTTTAAAATCTAGGAAACACAACCAAAGGCGGTGACTTCGTTCTTATTCGCACAGAGACGTGTCAGCCGGAAATCAGTACAAAAAGCACGGGCTTCATTTTTGAGCTGAGAGAGCAGATGATACTCGTCACTACCCTTAAACTTGATCGTCACGATGAAGCGGTTCATTTGTTTCTCACGCAGCCATTCCAGCAGCAGATCCATGCTGCGTTGAGGTGCGGCGATGATGTCGCAGATGAGCCAGTCCACCGGCTTTTCTGGCTTATATTTAAAGGCGTCCGCCTGGATAAACTGGAGCCGCGGACTGCGCATCAGATCATCCCGCAGCGGTGAGCGGTCGATGGCGATGACATGGGCTCCACGCTGGATGGCGACATAGCTCCAGCTGCCTGGAGAGGCTCCGAGATCGACGCAGGTCTGCCCGCGCTCGATGCGCTGGTCGAGTCGTAGTTCAGCTTCGATGACTTTGGCAAAGGCGCGTGACGGTGCCGCCTTGTCCTCTGCATGCGGGATGTCTCCAGCGATGTGCGGTGAAAAAATGGCCCTCAGGTCTTGTAGCAGCGGGGCTGGCGCGGCAGAGATGATGCCTGCATCCGGTGCCGTGAGCACTGCCTGGACGAGAGCATGCTCTCCTGGCAGGATTTCAGCATCGGCTTTCTGCCAGCTACGCCAGAGGCTGCGGCGGCGTTTCTTCAGTCGCTCACCCAATGCTGCATGGATGAGCGCGCAGCGATGCTGGCCGGCCTTGCCTTCACCATAGGCGGGCCAGAGATGCAGATGCCAGGGCTGATCATCCGGCAGGGTGGCGAGCATCACTTCGATGAGTTGATCCGCCCAGCCGTTGATGCTGACCTGGGAAAGTTCACGCGCGTTGGGCAACGTTTGCCTAGCGAAAGCCAGCAGCGGCGGATCTGGCAGAGTTTCAGCCAGAACAAAAGGCTGCTGCTCCGAAGACCAGGCCTCCACTCCGGCTTGTTTCAATTCATCGACAAGGAAGACATCGCATCCCTCTGCTGGCAGGAAGGCGTGCATCAGGTGAAAAGCGTCAGCAATGGCGCAAGCTCAGGGGCTTCTTCACAGACGGTGGTAAGATTTCTCACACCAGCTGGAATGTGCTGTTCGAAGTGAGTCTTACCCTGATTGCGCGAGAGGTTCGCATAAGCACCGAGAGCCTGCATCAGGCGCTGGGCCGCACAAAGATGAAAAATCTCCCGCAACTCAGGCAGCTTCAAATTTCCCAAGTCGGCATAATAAGTTAGCAGATCATGCCGCTCACTTCGGCTGATGACGACATAGGGGTCAAAAAGCAGCGAGGCCAGATCATACTCCGCGAGACCGGGCCGCAGGCCCTGATAATCCACCAGCCAGGCGGCTCCATCACGCATGAGGACGTTTTGACTTTGAAAATCACGATGCACCAGACAGCGCGGTAGCTTCGCCAGCCGCTGACGCAACTGCGCCAGCACGGCGTGTGCTTCCGTGAGGCCATCGACATCACGGTGCAGATACCCGCGAACGAAATGCTCGATGAAGTAGTTTTGTTCCCACTCATACATGCCTTCATTAAATGCAGGTTCCATGGCGGCGATCTCTTCGGCGCTGAGACTGGCTTCCTTGACGGAATGGATTTTGGCGGCTTCGCGCAAAGTGGCTTCATACAAGGGACGCCTCTCTTTCCAGTCCGCTAGATGATGTTCATGGAGATCATCGCGGCCCAGATCTTGCAGCCAGACGCAGAGCCGCTGCTCACAGAATGCATAGATTTTCGGCACGTTGACGCCGAGTGCCGCCAGGCGGCGAGTGCAGGGGACAAACTTGGGGTTGTCTCGCCGTGCCATCGTGTAAACCATCAGCACCATGGGTGGATGAACTTCACCGGCCCAGGTGAAGCGATAGAAGTGACGGTCGGAGCCACCTTTGATGATGGGCTCCACCTCACAGGCGACTCCCTCCAATTCAGGGAATTGCTGGCGTGTGAGTATGAGTAGGGCCTCTTGTTCGGGTGGCATGGAGGCCCGATTAAAGGCCACAGGCTCCCCTCCTGCAAGACTGGAGGGAAAAGATTATTTGGCCCTAGGCTGCATGTAGTAGAGGCCGTTGGTCATGGTGTAAGCATTGGCGGTGGGCATGCGCTTCAGGGCATGATCAGCTCCCCACGAGTCGGAGTAAAGCATTTCGGTAGTCTTGGCGTTGTAACCGATGATCAGACGCATGTGTCCGCCATTGGCCTGGGGGATTTCTTTCTCTGGCAGCAGCCCCAGAGAGACGCTCCACATGACAGGGATGCCTTGATCAATGAGCGCTGCCACGTTCCGCTGAAATTTACCGAAACCGGCGCGATCACGCTCTGTGCGCGCGATTTTCAACACCTCACCATCCATCTGTTCAATGATTTCATTGATGTAAATGACGTTGCCTCGCGGGCTGGCATCGACTTCAGCTTTCTTGGCGCGTTTGGCTTCCTTGTTGTAGTCGGCGACTTTGTCCATGAATTTCTTGAAATCCCAGTCTTCGATCACACGAACGCTGACACCCAGACGGCCTTCGAGTTTGTTCAGGGCGGCATACATTTTATCGGGGCTGGTGCCGCCGCCGTCAGAGGTGTCGGCGATTTGGGCCATCTCATGCTGATCCACCGGGATGCCGTAGTACTTGAAGACACGCTCTGCCGTGGCGACGGCGCAGTAGCCTTTGGGTCCCTGATCCACCATCGGCACATTGGCAATCACGACATCACCGTTGGCCTCGCGTTTCACATTCGCGGGCAGGCCGCTGCGGGAAACGGGGGCGGCTGCGCTGGTGGTGGCTGCCAGCGCCCCACGAGATCCCATGCCGACATTGGCGATACGGAGACGGATAAATTCCGCACGGAAAGGAATGCCGCGGCTCTTCATTTCACGCTGGTAGCTGTACTCCAGCAGGTAGGCGCTGGGTGAGGCCATCCAGACGAAGCCTTCAGCGGCTACGGCGCTGGTTTTATCTTTCCCACGCTCGGTGGGCTTGATGGCGAGGCGCTTGCTGATAGCGTCACGCAGTTCGCTCACACGAGCTTCAAATTGATCCCGTGTGTGGATCAGACTTTCGGCATCGCCACGGTTATAGAGGGAGAAGGTGAGCTTGGCAGGAGTTCCCTCGGCCGAGAATTCGACGATGGCTTCGCTTAGCTTGAGGCTGCCCTCCCAAAGACTCAGTCCGGGGCCAAAAAAGCGCGCCTGATCCTTTTTTTCAGACAGCCAGTCAAAACGTGCCGACTGAAATTGCTGCTCAAACTGGGCCGTGGTCATCTGCCAGGCGGATTCACCCGCTGTCAGGGCATCCAGAGGTCTTGCCGGAGCTGCATTTTCCTGGGCTGCACAGACCGATGCCAGAGCGAAAAAGAGACAGATGGATGTTATTTTCATGAGTCAATAAAGTACGCGGATTGTATGGGAACAGGCCCGTGTGTCCAGCCTTCTTGCCATTGCTCAGCATAGCGCGTTGAAAATTATTCCACCACTTGGCCCGATCTTTGCTTGCTACTTTAGAGTGACGGTGAAAGGGATGCCGCCAACCAACCCAAATGGCAGACCAAGGACTCTATCAGACCCAGACACAGAAACTCGCCATCGGGCCGCAGATGCAGCAAAGTCTGCAAATCTTGCAGGCACCGACTCTGGAGTTGCGTCAGATCATCCAGCAGGAGATTGAGATCAATCCAGTGCTGGAAATCGAAACGCCGGAAGTCTCCATCGAAGACGCCGCCCCGGAAGATCCCGCGGATCGAGATGAACTGGCGAACATGTCGCAGATGGATGAGGAGTGGCGTGAATACTGGGCGCAGAGCCGTATGCAGTCCCCCAATCGCCGCACGGATGATCAGGAGCGCTGGCAGTTCCTCATGGATTCCATCGTGGCTCCGACGACGCTTCAGGAGCACTTGATTTCCCAGCTGCGCACGGCTGAAATCACTGACCCGATTTTGGTCAGAAACGTGGAGCTTCTCATCGGCAGTCTGGATGATCGCGGTTTTCTGCACACCCATGTGGAGGATCTCAGCCTCCAGCACGGCATCCCTCTGGATGATTTGCACGCGGCAAAGGCGCTGCTTATCAGCTTTGATCCCGTTGGTATCGGTGCGGATGATCTGCGTGAGTGCATGCTCATCCAGCTGGACCGCCTCGGGAAACGCCAGAGCCTGGCCTACCGTCTGGTGGACATCCACCTCGATGACCTGGCCAACAAGCGCTACCCGATCCTGGCCCGCAAGCTCGGCATGCCGATGGAGCAGATTTCCCGCGCAGCTGACTTTATCAGCACGCTGGACCCACGCCCGGCTTCGCGTTTCAATGCCAGCTCCAACAGCTATGTGACGCCAGACATCATCGTCGAGCGGCAGGCGGGTGAATGGGTGCCGGTGATGAATAACGATGATCTACCGCACCTGCGCTTGAGTAATGCCTACAAGGATATGCTGGGCCAGACAGGCAGCAGCAGTGAGGTGAAAAATTACATCCGCGACAAGATCCGTAGCGGCAAATTTCTCATCCGCAGCATTCATCAGCGTCAGCAGACCATTCACAAGATCGCCACCCAGATCCTGGCTCATCAGCATGAGTTTCTGGAAAAGGGCACCAGCTTTCTGCGCCCGCTGAACATGGCCCAGGTCGCTGATGAAGTCGGCGTACACGAGACCACCGTCAGCCGGGCTATTGCAGGCAAATACATGGCTACACCGCATGGTGTCTTCGAGCTGAAATTCTTCTTCAGTCACGGTGTCAAAACGGACTCTGGCGAGGATCTCAGCAACACCAGCGTCAAAAACGCCATCGCAGATCTCATCAAGAACGAGCCCAAGACCAAGCCACTCAGCGATGACAAACTGGCTAAAATCTTGGACAAACAGGGCATTAAAGTTGCTCGCCGTACCGTGGCGAAGTACCGCGAAGCCCTCGGTATCCTACCCAGCCATCTGCGGAAGTCGTTTTCCTAAATCGCGCCAATATTGCGCCAGATAATGCATTTTCAGGGTTGAATTGCGCCAAAATATTGGCACAATCGCGCCATGAAACTCGATGACACCGATCATCAAATCATCGCCTACCTTCGTCATCAAAGCGCAGGTATTGAACAGATTAGTGGCCATTTTGATGAGCCTCGACGCACCTTGCAGCGGCGCCTGGAAGCGCTGAATCGCGCCAATTTGATCCAGCGCCAAGGTAAAGCACGCGCCACCGTTTATCGGGCTCTTGAAGCCGCAGCTTACCAGCCAGCAAGAAACCTCGATTTCCTCGTGAGCGAGGATTCCCCAGTGATCACCTCCAGCCGGGAATCTGCGCCGATACCAGACAGCCTAGATCTCACGCCTGAATCTCTGCGTCTGCGGGAGATCATCCGGCGGCCCTTGCACCTGAGAAAACCTCTGGGCTACCAGAGGGATTTCCTGGAGGCTTATGAGCCTAACCAAAGCTATTACCTGCCTGAAGCCCTGCGCGCCGAGCTACGTGCCGTCGGCCAGTCCATGCACATGGCTGAAATGCCGCCGGGCACTTATGCACGGCAGGTGCTCAGTCGGCTGTTGATCGACTTATCGTGGAACTCCAGCCGGCTGGAGGGGAACACCTATTCCCTGATCGAGACCGAGCACCTGCTCATGCTGGGCAAGTCGGATGATCCCCGCCGCTGGCGTGAGGCGCAGATGATCTTGAACCACAAAGACGCCATCGAGTTCATCGTCGAAGCGCCATCAGAGCTGGGCTACAACCGCTATACCTTTCTGAATCTGCACGCCATGCTCGCGGATGGTCTGCTGGAAAACTCCGCCTCGGAAGGGCGGCTGCGGCAGATCCCCGTGGGGGTGGGCGGCACGGTTTATCATCCGCTGAACATTCCACAGCAGATTGAAGAGCACTTTGACAGCATCCTTCATAAAACGAGCCAGATCCGTGATCCGTTGGAGCAGAGTTTCTTTCTCATGGTGCATCTGCCGTATCTCCAGCCGTTTGAGGATGTAAATAAACGCACCTCACGGCTGGCGGCGAACCTGCCTCTGATTCAGCAAAACATGTCTCCGCTGTCCTTTGTGGATGTGCCTTTGAAAGACTACACCGACGGTATCCTCGCCGTCTATGAGCTCAATCGCATCGACATTCTGCGTGATGTTTTTGCCTGGGCTTATCGGCGTTCGTCCGGGCGCTATGCGGCCATCTGCCGTCAGACGGGTGATCCTGATGCCATCCGCGTCGGCTACCGGCAGGAGATACGTCAGTTGATCAGCAGCGTCGTGGTGCAGAAGCTGACGAAACCGGCTGCCGTGGTGCATATCCAGCAGTGGGCGCAGAAAAACATCGGCAGCGGAGATCGTGCTCGTTTCATTCAGACGGTTGAGGAACTGCTGCTGGAACTGAACGAGCGCAACATCGCCCGCTTCCGCGTGCGGCCCTCTGAGTTTCAGGCTTGGTGGCAGGTCTGGCAGAGCGCCAGATGAGCCCAGAGCCTTAGCTGGAAGGACTTTTGAGTGCTTAGGATTGC
>CANHTV010000080.1 GCA_947463285.1 Verrucomicrobiaceae bacterium
GAAGGCATGGTGCTGAAAATGAAGGAGTACATCGGGGCGGGTGACATTTTCCAAGGCGTGCCATCACAGCGCTTTGAGACGGATTACACCGGCACTACGATTGATCTATTCCGTGCTCTTCGACACGTCAATCCATCGCCTTACATGTTCTGTCTGGATCTGCCCTCCGGCTTTTCACTCGTTGGCAGTTCTCCTGAGGTCCATGTTAAATGCCTTGATGGCCGAATTGATATTCGCCCGATCGCAGGCACTCGCTGGAGAGGTAAAACCAAGAGCGAAGATGATGCGCTGGCGGAGGAGTTGCTCAACGATCCCAAAGAACGCGCGGAGCACATCATGCTCGTCGATCTTGCTCGCAACGATGTCGGCCGCGTGGCGGACTACGGCAGTGTGTGTGTCAGTGATCTGATGATCATCGAGCGATACAGCCATGTCATGCACATCGTCAGCAATGTCGATGGTCATCTCAAGGAAGATAAAAGTGCCTATGACGTCATGCGTGCCACCTTTCCCGCGGGCACCGTCAGTGGCAGTCCCAAGGTACGGGCCATGGAGATCATCAATGAGTTGGAGAAAAGTAAACGCTGCGCCTATGCCGGAGCCGTGGGCTACTTCGGCTTTGATGGAAACCTGGACTCCTGCATCGCCCTGAGGACCTGCGTGGTCAAGGATGGCAAAGCCTATGTCCAAGCTGGAGCTGGCGTTGTCGCAGATTCTGACCCAGCCTCGGAGTATCAGGAGACGGTCAACAAAGCCACAGGCATGTTGCGTGCCATTGAGTGGGCGAGACAACTGGGAGCTTAATCATGCTACGGCTCGAGAGCGACACCTCACCGCGCTCCCCTGCCCCGGCTCCATCGACGGAAGCCAAACCAACCACACAGGAAACGCCAAAGCGAGAATATGCTCCCAAGTAAATGAATAAAGTCTGGGGAAGCTTCGCTTTTTGCAAGGTGCCCTTTACTTGGCAGCCTCAGTGCTGACAGGTGTGGGCGAAGCTTCATTGATAAATTCACGGAGCTGACTCACCCAGTCCGGTGCGTCTGGATGACTTGGATTGTCTTTGATAAGCTTGAGCATATCAGCCATGGCATTGATCAAGGACGGCCCCTTTTGATAGAGGTAAGTGGCGCGCTGCCAGCGAAGTGCTGGTAATTCATTCTGGCCCCATAAGATGAACTCAGGCTCGGTCATGTTCTCTTTGCGAAAAGCCCCTTCAGCATTGATGCGGGCATCCCACAAATCAGGAAGGCTGTTTTTGGCCTCGGATTCAGCCAGAGGCAAAATGGTAGCGCTATACATGCCCCCAATATTCGTTGGGCTGTTGCTCCACCCTTCACGGTTCAAATAGCGATCCAATTGAAAGGCTTCCACGATGGGGCTGCCGTCAGAACAAGCGCGATTCACCATACCCAAGGCACGTCCGTGTAGTTTCGGCGCTGATGCGACGAGGTCATTGACGTAGGATTGCAGCTTGGGGACCATTTTCTTAAAGTCCTCATCCTTGGCCTCATGGGCCTCCAAAGTTAGAATGAGGTAGCGAATTCCGAGGCGAATCGCCAAGGCAGAATCACCTTCATCCGCAGCTGCCCCACCTCCACCTTTGCTTTTGCGTTCCAAGGCGCGTTCCATTTGCTCCGCACGCTGACGTGCCTCAGTTTTACCCTCCTCTTTTCGTTCCACGTTCACTAGAACATCACAGTCGGTGTAGAGTTTTAAAGCAGACTGATCACTGGCGATAGCTGCATTCAGTTTGGCGAGAATGGTGGAAAGGTTATTTCCCCGCTTAGATAGAATGTCCTCTTCCAGCACCTTGAGCTGGCTGAGAACATTGTTTACTTGTAGTTCCGTTAATTTTTCCGCCGGAGTAGCAGGTGTTGCTGATTCCTGAGCAAAAAGACAAAAAGGCAGAACGGTGAGGACGACTGGGAGGAGCGTTTTCATGGTGTGTGATGCAAACGGATGAAATGATCTTTTTATAGGACCTTTAACTGTTCTATTCGAAAAGCCCCTGCCTCGTCAAGAAGCCAGGGCCTGACGGCGTTCGAGCCCCAGCTGGCCACGCCGATCTCGGCGAAGGCGAATTTCTTCTTTGTGTAACGTAGATGAGCCTTTGGCTGATGAATATTCCACGGTCACGGTGACGAGCTGCGGCATAGCTTCCATAGACAGTACACGAAAGTAAGGCTCGCGTTTACTGCGGAAAAAAGCATGGAGCGGGAGATGCGGATGGGCGGCGTTCCAAAGCCATCTTCCTGGCTGGAATTCATCCAACTCAGACAAGGCCTGCAACACCTCACGAATCAATGCTTCTTCATGCTGTTTCAAAAGCTTGGAGGCGGCACGGCGACATAGCATCTGCTCCATGAAGGCCTCCAAAGGATTCAAGTGATCCTCCTCCATCTCCTCAATGATTTCCAAGGCATGTCCTTTCATGGCTTCCCTGAATTCCTCACGGCTCATCCGCCCCGTATCGAGGAGATGGAAGAGTTGTCGAGGACTGGAAGCGGGAGATGACACAGGCTGAGTCTAAATCAGTCACCTTACATCACCATGCCACCATCAACGGCCAAAACCTGGCCCGTAATGTAGCGAGCTTCAGAGCTGGCGAGGAATAGCGCCGCTGCGGCGATATCATCAGCCTGACCGAAATCACCCAGGGGGATCTTCTCAAGCACTGCCGCCTTCACTTTCTCATCCAGCACGCCCGTCATATCCGTGGCGATGAATCCAGGAGCGATGACATTTGCAGTGACACCACGACCAGCAAATTCACGAGCCAGGGATTTGGTGAAGCCGATGAGGCCCGCTTTGCTTGCGGCGTAGTTGGCCTGCCCCGCGTTGCCGATGAGACCAATGACGGAGGCGATGTTGATGATGCGCGCACCTTTCTGTTTAAGAAGGCTACGTTGGAAAGCTTTCACCATGTGAAATGCCCCCTTCAGATTTGTGTCCACCACAAAGTCCCAATCTTCCTCGCTCATGCGCAAAAGCAGGCCATCTTTGGTCACACCTGCATTGTTGATCAGGATGTCCACGTGATCAAAATCAGCCAGCACTGCCTTGCCCATCTCTGCCACAGCCGCACCATCGCCAACATCCACAGCATAACCTTTGGCAGCTCCAGGAAACTGGGCGTTAATGGCTTCGGCTGCTGCGTTGGAATTGGCTTCCGTGCGACTGACGATGGCGACCTTGGCACCTTCGGAGGCGAGTTTTTCAGCAATGGCTTTACCGATGCCGCGTCCGGCACCAGTCACAACAGCGACTTTATCTTGGATTTTTCCCATCCAGCATCATGGCAAACGGAGCCGTGCTGGCAAGATCAAAGCCAGAGAAATCACTTGGGCAGCATGGTCAAATACTGAGCTTCAAGCTGTTTTACCTTGGCACGCAGAGGTTCGAGCTGTGGCTGCATTTTAGTGAGTTCCGCACTGATCTCCGCGAGGTTTTTGTCGCGCACGGGAATGTCTTTCAGAGCAGCAGCCATGGCTGCCTCAGCGGCTGCTTTCAGCTTCTTTGTATTCTCCAGAGTTTCGGTGGCTTTGGTGACTTCTTGTTTTTTGGCCTCAACGACTTTCAACTCTGCTTCCAACTTGGCTCGGCTCTCTGAATGAGTTTTCTCGAGCGCAGGCTGTGCCGCCTTGAGCTGGGCGATGCTATCAGCCACTGGTTTCGATTTGGCACCAAACTCGGCCTCAAGAGTTTTGGGCGCAGCCAACTTGTCAGCCCTGGCCTTGTCCTGAGCGGCAATTTCCTTGCTCAAGCTTTCATGCTGCCCACGCAATGGTGCGGCCAACTTCTCCGTGGCTTCGAAGGCAGCCTTGGTTTCGGCAAACTTCTTTTCCAAACTTGCCACTGTGCTTGTGGCAGTCGCCAAGTCAGCCTTGGTCTTAGCCAATGCCTGACGTGCCTCGTTGAGGGCTTTTTCGACTGCAATTGTGGCCACGTTGCGTGCATTGAGCTCCGCTTGAGCTGCTGCGATTACCTCAGCTGGCTTTCCTTTCGCGTCAGCGACTGCTTTTCCAGCAGCTTGTGCGTCGGCTTTCAGCTTGTTCAGTGTGGTCTCGTTATCCTTCGCCGACTTGTCTTTGGCTGTCAGGCTTAGAGTCAGTTCGGCGATAACTTTTTTAGCCGCTGCGAGATTGGGTTCGATCTTGGTGAGATCAGCTTTTTTGCTGGTGGCCTGTTCGCTCGGTGCCTTGAATTTACCTGCAACTTCAGCAAGCTTGGCTTTTAATCCATCAATGGTTTTGCCAATATCAGATGCTGA
This sequence comes from Verrucomicrobiaceae bacterium, assembly GCA_947463285.1. Lineage (GTDB taxonomy): Bacteria > Verrucomicrobiota > Verrucomicrobiia > Verrucomicrobiales > Verrucomicrobiaceae > Prosthecobacter. Next base: position 4,274 of record CANHTV010000080.1, read on the forward strand.
TTTTTGTGTGGCTGCAATGGCATCCGTTTTGGCCTTGGTCAATGCCGCTAGTTCCGTTTCGCGTGCCGCAAGAGCTTTCTTGTGCTCGTCGAGCTTAGTGACAGAGGCTGCATCAGCAGCCTTGGTCGGTGCCACTGCTTGTTCGAGGCCATTGAGCTCAGCTTTCAGTTTGTTCAGCGTAGCTTCGTGCTGAGGAATGGATCCGCTAGATTCAGCAATGGACTTTTTGGATGCTTCGATCTTGGCGACGTTGGCTACTTTGGCGTCTTCGTTTTCCTTCTTCGCAGCCGTGTAGTCATTGATGCTGCCTTCGAGCTTGGCCAGATTTTCTTTTTCGGTCAGCACTCCGACATTAAACTGAGCCGCCTTCAAAATCGTCGGCAGCTTTTGAAGGATGGCGATTTCATCCGTTGTCGATTTGGCCGTAAGCTGAGCCGTTGCCAGCACCGCACGATCCTGATTGAGCGCGGCTTCCGCATTTTTGATGCGATCGGGTCCAGCTTTCACCAAGGCCGGGAGTTTTGGTAACTCTGCCTTCTTGGCTGCGATCTCATCGCCAAGTGCTTTTGCTTGAGCGGTGTTTTCAGCGATCAGTTTGTCGAGATCAGTTACCGGAGCTGGAGCCACTCCGAGTTCTGCCTTCGCTTTAGTGAATGCGGCGGTGGTTTGGTCGATCTTAGTTTTGATGGCAGCTACCTTCTGCTGTTCAGCCTTGGCTGCAGCGAGTTTGCCTTCAAGATCTTTGACTTTAGCGGTCAAACCAGCGTCACCAGCTTTAGCAGCAAGTTCTTTTTTAGCAGCTTCAAGTGCCCCAGTATTGTCTGCGACTGCTTTGGTCGCCGCCGCGACTTTGGGGGCTTCCCTATTGGCTGCTGCCATGTCTTTTTCGAGCTGTGCCAGCCTGGTGACTTTGTCACTGTGTGCTTTGATAGAAGTAAGCCGGGCGGTTTTGTCCGTATTGGCCTTGGCAAGCGCAGCTTTGGCAGCGGCTAGAGCTTTTTCAGCATTGGCAATCTCGCCGGGATAGGCTTTGGAACGACGTTCCTGTTCGCTGAATTCGGCACGAGTCGCAGCAAGACGAGCTTCGGTTTTTTTCACATCAGCTTCGGCTTTTTTGATGGCCTCCATCAGGCTAGGCTGCTTGCCTACGAGTTCGGTTGCTCGCTTTTCCGCTTCGATGATGCGCTGAGCGATAAGAGACGGATTGCTGCTAAGCTGGCCGACTTCGATCATCTTTTCCTGGAGCGAAAGTATTTTAACATCCCCACGGAAGTTAGCTGTGACACAGCTTTTGGAGTCATGAAGAGCGACGACTTTGGTGACGATGTCCCCTTGGCTGAGAGCTTCTGCTTTTTTGTTGCCGTTGATGTCCCAGAGGCGGACCAAGCCGTCGTTACCGGCTGAAACGATCAAACCTTCAGCGGTGAAGGAAACGGACTGCACACCGCCGCCATGAGCCGCCCAATTTTTGATCTGCTTGCCTTCATTCATCTCCCAAACACTGATCGTGCCATCGGATGAGCATGAGGCGAGGATGTTGGAGTCAGCACGCCAGGCGAGGTCGTTGCAAGGACCTTTGTGTTGTCCGAGGATATAGAATTCACCGCCGCTGGCAGCCTCCCAGACCATGACATTGCCATTGCGGTCAGCAGTGGCCAGGAGCACACCATCAGGGCTGAAGGTGGTGCCCAAAACCCACTCCGTGTGTTTGCTGATGGTGTAGAGTTCTTCCCCAGTTCCTGTGTCGAAGACTTTGACTTTTTTTGAAGGGCTACCGATCACGACCATTTTGTGGTCCGGGCTGATGTCGGCGCTCATGACCTGATCAAACTCTTTTCCAACTTCGATGATGCGTTTACCCGTCTTGACATCCCAAACAATGGCGTGACCCAGCTTTCCACCGCGTCCGCCGCCCATGACCAATAATGAACCATTGCGGCTGAAGCGAACGGTGCGTGCATAGCCTTCAGCATAAGGGAAAACACCAGCCAGCTGCTTGGTGTCCGTATCATAAAGCAGGATCTGTTTAACTCCGCCAAAAGCAACCAACGAGGTCCAAGGACTGGCTCCCATCGCCGTCACCGAAGTCGTTCTCGGAGTCACCACGACCGGCTCAAGCAACACATGTTCAGGCTTGGCAATCGGACCTTCAGGCTTCCCACTCGTCACCGTCACAGCCATGTCCACCTTGGGCTTGGTGGATTTTTTGGCGACACTAGATTTTGTTTCCAGAACACCACCAGCGATCCATTGAGCCAAAATTTCCAATTCTTTGGCATTCAGAGGAGCTCCTTCAGGCGGCATGAATGGTTCTTCCTTCTTGGCACAGGTCGTCCACAGGCGGCTCGCGTCAGGGTTGCCCGCATCCACCACAGCACCACCGCCACCGCCTGTCATCACGGCTCCCATGCTTGTGAGATCAAGATCTCCCTTTTTCTTGTCAGGATTGTGGCAGGAAAAACATTTATTCTCCAACAATGGCCGCACATGGTCCTCATAAGTGATTTTTTCCGAGTTCTGGGCCTGGGCCGAAGCGGAAATAAGGATGAGACTTGAAAGGGAGGCGAGTATGTAACGACGTGACATGGCGTGACGGAGGGGACAAACATTACGACTGTCACCTCGACTCCTTTCTGAAATCCTTTGAACCACTATAACAACACACCTCTGCTTTTCATGGCCATTAGTGGCGGATTGTGGTCAGGATACGATAAATAGCCCGCTATATGACAGGCTCTCGTAGTGATCAGAAATTAACGCTTCATGCAGGTAAGATAGAGCTTACAGAATCAGCACGTCCTAAATACTCTATTTTGAAGATTTCCTCTCGGACTTATTTTTTACGACTTTTCCAGACTGGCCTCGCATCAGTAGTGATGCTTTTTGGAGTGTTATTGTCATTACCTGCGGCTGAGTCAGCGATGGCCACGAAATCGGCGGTGGTTAAACCAAAGGTAAATGTTCCCCTGCCCGATGATCCACAGACTAAGGCGCAAAAAACCTTCAAGCAGGACGTGGAGAAGTTCGTAAAGCAATACTGCCTCGAATGCCACAGCAACCGCCGCTCAAAAGCTGGCCTCAACCTTGAAGTCGCTGTGCGCAAGCCAGGTGATCCGGCTTTTGCACGAAAGTGGATGGAGGCCATCGCCAACGTCAACGCGCACGACATGCCGCCGGATGACGCGGACCAGCCTTCCGACGACGAGCGAAAGCGCTTCCTCGATGCGCTGGCGCAAATCAAATACCTCGCGGCCCGCGATCCCGGCGCGTTTGTCATCCGTCGCCTCACGAAGTTCGAGTATGGCAACACGCTGCACGACTTGCTCGACGTCGATGCAGCCATCGCGAAGGAATTGCCCGATGAAGTGCCCGGAGAAGGCTATCTCAACTCCCTCTCGCCGATGCAGACCGAGCAGTATCTCGGCATCGCGAACGCGGCGCTGCAACAAATGCCCGCCGAAGCTCAGAAGCGGCTCTTTGGAGTCAAAGAAGTCGATGTGCGCAATGTGGCGCGAAACCTTGCCCGCATCGCTTATCGCCGACCGCCGACTGAGGACGAACTCAACGTGCTCGTGAAGGTTTTCGACCTCGGCACGGCCAACAAGCTCGACCGCACTGCCGCGCTTCGCTTCATGCTGAAGGCCGTGCTCGTCTCCCCGCAGTTCCTGTTCATCACGCCGTCCAAAGACGCACCCACGGGCGACAAGATCGTGCCGCTAGATGATTTCCAGCTCGCCAGCCGCCTTTCGTATCTCCTTTGGGCCACCATGCCGGACGCAGAGCTGTCAAAGCTCGCTGACGAAGGCAAGCTGCACGATCCCGACGTGCTCAAAGCACAGACGAAGCGTCTTTTGGCCGACAAACGCTCGCGAGCTTTGTTTGACGGCTTCGGTGCCCAATGGCTCGGCACCGCTGAGTTGAAGGACAAGACCTTCGACGCCGCCAAGTTCCCCGAAATGACGCCTGAACTCCGCTCCGCGATGTATGACGAGGCGCGGCTCTTCTTTGACAGCATCGTGCGGGAGAACCGCAGCGTCGTCAGCTTCGTGAATAGCGACTACACCTTCCTCAATGGCACGCTCGCCAAGATCTACGGCCTCGAAAAGCAGATCACCGGCCCCGACATGCAAAAGGTGAAGCTCACCGATGCGAATCGCGGCGGCATCCTCGCCATGCCCGGCGTGCTCGCCACCACATCCTTCGCCACGCGCACCAGCGCCGTGAAACGCGGCGTGTGGGTGCTGGAACAAGTGCTCGGCCAGCGCGTGCCGCCCGCGCCGCCGAACGTGCCCGCTTTGGAAAAGCAGGACAAACGTAAGGTCGCCAACCTCACCCTGCGCCAGCGCACCGAGCTGCATCGCACGAATGCCGTGTGCAACAACTGCCACAAGATCCTCGACCCCATCGGCTTCGGTTTGGAGAACTTCGACGCCATCGGTCGCTGGCGTGACAAGGACGAAAGCGGAGGCCCCATTGACGCCGTCGGCGAACTTCCCGGTGGCAAGCGCTTCTCTTCACCGAAGGAACTCAAAGCCCTCATCGCCGCCCGCGAGACCGACCTTGCCCGCAACCTCACCGAAAAGCTCCTCGCCTACGCCCTCTGCCGCCAACTCGATGGTTACGACCACATCATCGTGGACCAGATGCTCAAAACCATCGCCAACGACGGCCACAAGATGCAGACGCTCATCACCGAGATCGTGACGAGTTATCCCTTTTTGAACCGCCGCGTCGTGGAGTGAAAAGTGGTTTCGGCTTCAGCCGAAGCTCATAAGCCGAACGTCCAGTTGCAAGGCATGAGCAGCTCGACCAATTATCCGGCGAAGCCATAAAAAAAGCCGTCCGCCTCCAATAAACCGCTCCCACAGCCAAAGCCAAACCGGACAGCCTCAAAGGTCTGCTCACCGAGTTCCGCCAGCTCATCCAGAGCGCCCGCCGAGGCGTTGCCACTGTCGTGGACACCTTTTCCAGGTCATGACCAACTTCGAAATCGGCCGCCGCATCGTCGAGCACGAGCAAAGTCTTCCTGTTTGCTATCGCTGAGCACTTGGGGATAAGCTTCAAAGAGAAAGGAGGGTTTGATGGATACATCGAGACAATAGACAAAGAATCAGGCAAGCCACCTCTACCATATCGGCAGCGGTTGAACGCCTTGAACAAAACTCGTGTCAATTCAAAGCACTATGCTGTGCAACCCGACCGAAATGAAGTGGATGGCTTCTTGGCAGGAGTTACGGATTTCTTTGTTGAAGTGAGCAAAACTCACCTTGGAGTAGATTTTACATCCATTTCGCTGGTCGAGCTTCTCAAGAGCAAAGAAATTAAATCGGCATTTGCAGCTTCGCTAACTGCTCTTTCAGAGAAGAGATTTACTGACGCTCTTATCGAATGCAGGAAGGGATTTTACTTCGAATTTGAACAGCCTTAAGACATCAGCACATTCCAGGATGCGGCTCTGCCGAAGCGAACTTTTCAACATATATGGTGTCGATCTCCGGCACATGCCAAGAGTGCAGATTACATTTCAAGGAGTGTGTCAGAGCCAACTGACTACAGAGTCTTTGATCATGCACGAGTTAATGCTGATTTGAGTAAAGACGGAATCAATCACACAACATTCTGGAATATTTGGCACCTCACTCCAGCTTTGTATTACTCGAAAGAGAAGGATCAGTGGTTTGTAAAACATGAATACCGAGTTCTGGAAGAGCAAGGATTACAAGACAGAGCTACCTTGCAGTTCATAAGACCGTTGAAATGTGCTTGACCGCTCAGAGAGTTCGTGAATCCACAAAAAGCGGAGCTTATGGAGCTTGGACGATTAAATTTCGTTCCGGCGAAATCAGGCTTCACGCCAAGGCAGATCTCAGCAGCAGTTGAAAGCCGTTGCCGAATGGCATCGAGACAACGTTGAGTTCGTATTGGACTCCTGGATTAGACGATCATGTATTTTGGAATGTTCTGCTCCTGGAACTCGGAGTTATTGGTTTTGTGAGCAACGATGATCTCGTCTTTGAATAGAGCACCAAGCTCTAGGTAAACTGGTTGGAGCACTGAGTATTGAACGCAACGAAGGCAGGCTGCGTGTAGCTGAATAAAAACCTCTCTATCTCCACAAAACACCCGAAAACTTCTTCGCCACCGCTTGGCGATGCTTGGGCCATTCGCGTTCCTGAAACTTGGGCCAGTCCGTGGTGCTCGCGAGGCGTTTGCCGTCGGGGGTGTGGAGGCTGAGGGTGATGGGGAGGCGGCCTTCGCAGAGGGTGGGGTGGGTGGTGAGCGCGAAGCATTCCTGTAGTTTCACTTGGGCTTCGGGCGTGTCGTTGACATAACTGAGCTTGATCGTGCCGCCGCTGGGCCAAGGGAGGGTGAGGGGCACCAACTCATCGAGCCAACTGACTTGGCCTTTGTCGAGATGCTGATGGAAGGCGTGAATGAGGGGCACGGCTTGGGCTTCTTTAACCAGCGAGAGGCCGGTGAAGGCTCGGGCGAGGCTGGCGGTGATGGCGGCTTCGTCGAAGGGGGCGAACTCGAGTTCGGGCAGGGTGGCGTGGACGAGGTTCACGCGGGCGATGAACTGTTTCAGTCGGTGATCCATCAGCGGCAGATCGAAGGCTCCGGCGCGATGGGCTTCGGCGAGGCAGCGTCCGCTGGCGACGGGATCGAGGTCGCGCTGCTGCGCCTTTTGCTCGATGACGAGATCGCGATAACGCACGAGCTTCATCGCGGTGACGCGCTTGTTTTGCGCATCGAAGAGGTGCTCGATGGTGGTACTGAGATGCTGCGGGAACATCTCGGCGATCCACGCGGGC
>CANHTV010000081.1 GCA_947463285.1 Verrucomicrobiaceae bacterium
GAAGCCTGGAGGTGTGGTCAGAATGACAAGGTCGCAGGAGTCGATGACCTTTTTATAGCCATCCAGACCTGTGAAGATGCGGGAATCATCGACCTGCACTTTTTCAGCGTGCTTGGTGCGGAGATTGGAAAGAGCACCATCGGCCTTTTCCTTGAAGGCATCAGCCACGGCATGGAGGACGATGCCTTCCTGCTTGGTGCTAAGAGCCTGATTGGCTGCGCCTGAACCGCGACCGCCGCAGCCGATGAGGCCGACTTTGATCTGGTCGCTACCAGCAGCCCAGGCGGATTGGGCGACGGTGAGTGCACTGGCGGCACCTGCGGTTTTGCCGATAAATTCACGGCGTGTGGTGGGTGTGGGTGTTGTCATGGTGATGTTGGGGTTGAATGAGGAACGTGAGTGCTGGCGGGCTTTGAAATGACGAATGCCTAATTCCCGAATGACTAAATAATGTCGAATACCGAAGTTCGAAGTTAGGCTCTAGAGCTTCGGGTTTCTTTCGTCATTCGTGCTTACTCATTCGTCATTTCCAGAGTGGTTCAGGCGAGTGCCTTTTTGATGAGTGCGATGCCTTCCTCATACACCTGCTCGGTGCTTGGGAAGAAGTCGCGCCAGACACGGGTGGCGGCGGCGAGGTCGGGCAGGGAACCTCCGAAGGCCTCAATGGTCATCCAGCCGTCGTAACCGATCTTCTTCAGATGCTGAATCTGCTCGGTGATGTTGATGTGGCCACGACCTGGAGTGCCACGGTCGTTTTCGGAAATGTGCACGTGGTTGAGTTTGCCGGAGGCGAAGACAGTGTCGATGGCAGCCAGCGGGCTCTTTTCTTCGATGTTGGCGTGGAAGGTGTCATACATCGTGCCAAAGTTCGGGTGATTGACGCGCTTCACGTAGCTGGCTGCCTGCTCCATGGTGTTCAACAGGTGGGACTCAAAGCGGTTCAGGGCCTCGATGGCGCACTTCACACCAGCCGCTTCAGCGACGGGGGCGATGGCGCGATGCACTTCCGCAGCGCTGTCGAGCTCGGCTTCCGTGGGGTATTTACCGGTGAAGTTACCTAGCACTTGATAATAGGGGCCGCAGAGGGTTTGCACGCCGGCATTGTGAGCGCATTCGAGGACGCGCTTGAGGTGGTCGATCGCACCCTGGCGGTTCGCTGCGATGGGGCTGATAGCGTTGTGTGCTTCATCAGGCAAAACAGTCACGGCTGTGGCTTGCAGACCGTTGTCTTTGATGACCTGACCGATCTTGGCAAAGTGGCCCGGATTGCTGACATCGAAGATAGGGATTTCGACGCCGTCGTAGCCAGCAGCCTTGAGCTTTTCGATGACAGGGAAGTTTTCGTCGGTCACGTGACCGGTCCAGAGGAGGAGATTAAAGCCGATTTTCATGTAGATGGGACGGAGAGACTAGGGAGTTCGAAGGAAAACCGCAAGGCTTGCGTGAAGAGATTTCACGCAAAAGCAGGCCCACCCTCAACGTTCACAACGCAGGCCGCATTTCATGCATGGCATTTCAGGTTGAACAATTCTCTTCAGAAAACCATACTCGCAGTCCCATAGCTAAAAAAAGCTCATCCTCGAATTCCTCATGCACCTGATCTCCTCGGCTCGCTTTTTCGCCATCGCAAGTATCCTCCTTGGCCTCGTATCCTGCCAAAACGGCCGGAATCCTTTTAACAAATCCTCCGGTGTCGAGGATCCTTACGTCGGCAATTACGCCAACGACGGCGGCTACAATCCCTATCCTGACCAGCCGGGTCATGTTGTTGCTGGTGCGCCGACCTATGAGCAGCCTGTGGCTCCTGTCGAGGCAGACCCATATGCCTTCAATGCAACTAGCGCGGCTGCTTCCAAGCCTAGCTCTAGCGGCAGCACCCCGAAGAAAGTCACCTCCACTTCCAGCAATCCGAAGTCCAGCTCCACGAGGAAGTCCACCGCGAAGAAATCCAGCGGCAGCAGCATTCATACCGTTGGCAAGGGCGACACGCTCTATGGCATTGCTTTGAAGAACAAAACCACCGTCGCGAAGATCAAGGCTGCCAATGGTCTGAAGTCTGACCTCATCCGCCCAGGCCAGAAGCTGAAGCTTCGCTGATCATGGTCAGCTTTTTGACGCCACCGCTCACCCTCGCTGATCTCGAAGATCGACTCAGCGAGCCGACTGAAGCGGTGATTCAGATGATGCGACGTGTCCCCGGCGACATCCTTATTCTCGGAGTTGCTGGTAAAATGGGGCCTTCATTGGCTCGCATGGCGAAACATGCCAGTGATGCGGCTGGCACAGGGCGGCGCATCATCGGCGTCTCGCGTTTTCGTGATGCTGCCATGCGTGATGACCTGGAGCTGCATGGCATCGAAACCATCACGGCAGATCTTCTTGATGAGAAAGCTCTCGCCGCCCTGCCTGAGGCCCCCAATATCTTCTACATGGCGGGCATGAAATTTGGTGCCACCGGGCAGGAGCCGCTCACTTGGGCCATGAATACCTTCCTGCCAGGCCTCGTTTGTCAGCGCTACCCACGCAGCCGCATCGCCGCCTTTTCCACGGGCAATGTCTATGGTCTCGTGCCCGTCAGCGGCGGCGGCAGTCGTGAAACAGATGCGCCTCGTCCCGCCGGTGAATATGCCCAGAGCTGCCTCGGGCGGGAGCGGCTGTTCGAATACCACGCGCAAAAAAATGGCACGCCTGTCGCCCTCATCCGCCTGAACTATGCCTGCGATCTGCGCTATGGCGTGCTGGTGGACATCGCCCAGAAAGTCTGGCGTTGTGAGCCGGTGGATGTGACCATGGGGCACTTCAATACGATCTGGCAGGGAGATGCGAATGCGCTTGCGCTCCAGTTTCTCGAGCACGCCGCCGCACCTGCCTGGAAGATCAATCTCACCGGCTCCGCCACCCTCCACGTGCGGGCTGTCGCCGAGGCCATGGCGCAAAAGTTTGCCCGACCGCTCATCCTCACCGGCCAGGAAGCGCCAGATGCGTTGCTGAGTGACTCCAGCCTCTGCCGCAGCCTGTTGGCCAGTCCGTCGGTGCCTGAGGCGGATTTGATCGGCTGGGTCGCCTCCTGGGTGCAAAACGGCGGATCCCTGCTCGGCAAGCCGACGCACTTTGAAAGCCGTGATGGTAAGTTTTAAACCTGCCTGCTTGTGTCCACGCATGCCCTGCGGCAGTCTCAGGGCCGCGTATGAAGGACACCCTCGAAGATCTCGAGCAATACATCATCGACGTCATCATCCACAATCGCCGTGGATTGAGGGCGTCTTTGTTGCGCACCGTGTTCTGGTTTCTCTCCGGCATCTACAAAGGCGCGGTTAAGCTGCGCCTGCTGCTGTACCGCGAGCGCTTCATCCATGATCATCATCTCGGCGTACCCGTCATCAGCGTGGGAAACATTACCGTCGGCGGCACCGGCAAGACGCCGGTCGTGGAGCTGCTGGCCAAATCTCTGCGGGATAAAGGCCGCCGTGTCGCCATTCTCAGCCGTGGCTACAAAAGCAAACGCCAGCGCAAAGCCCCGCTGAGCTGGCGCATCGCCGCCAAGCTCGGACTCGCCCGCAAACCCAAAGGCCTGCCCGCGCGTGTCGTCTCGGATGGTGTCAATGTGCTGCTGGACTCCCACAGCGCGGGAGATGAGCCCTTCATGCTCGCCCACAACTGCCCCGGCGTGCCTGTCGTCGTCGATCGCAACCGCGTGAAGGCCGGTGCCCAGGCCATCCGCAAGTTTGGAGCCGATGTCCTCATCCTTGATGACGGCCTGCAATACCTGAAGCTCAAGCATCGCTACGACATCGTCCTGGTGGATAAAACAGCCCCCTTTGGCACCGGCTACATGCTCCCCCGAGGCACTCTGCGTGAGCCGCCGAAAAGCCTGCGCCGCGCCAGCTACATCTTCCTCACCAAATCCGATGGCGACAGCGAGGAGGTCATCGCCCAAATTCGCCGCTACAACCCCTTTGCCGACATCATCGAGTGCCGCCACCGCCCTGTTCACTTTCAGAACATCCACACTGGCGAGAGGCTGCCGCTGGACGCCTTTCGTGGCAAATACGTCGGTGCTCTCTCCGGCATCGCTGTGCCCGAAAGCTTTGAAAACGGTTGCCGCAAACTCGGGGCCAAAGTCCACTGGACCGCCCGTTTTACCGATCATCACCGCTTTCAGGAAAAAGAGATCACCCAGTTCATCGACCGCTGCATCAAGGCCGACGCCCACGCCATCCTGACCACTGAGAAAGACTACGTGCGCTTTCCCAAACTCGAACCCACCGAGGTCCCCATCTACTTCCTGCGTGTGGAAATCGAGATCACCCGGGGCAAAGAAATCTTCGAGCGCCTCGTCGAGCTCATCGCCCAGCCACGGCACGTCACCCAGGGCCTGATCAGCGCCGAATTGGTCGAGCCCTCCGAGTAACCCCTCGCCGCCATGACTTCGCGCTACCAGCGGCTGGAAAAAATCGCCCAAGGTGGGCGCGGCATCATCTGGAAAGCGCAGGACACCGAAAGTGGTCAATTCGTCGTGCTCAAAGAAGCCGTGTCATCGGCCGCAGAAGCAGATTTAAATCGAGAAATCGAAATCCTCAGGTGTCTGCATCACCCTCAGATCGTCCAGTTTTTTGATGCTGAAACACAGGCCGGGAAAACCACCCTGATCATGGAGTGGATCAGCGGCGAAACCCTCGAAGAACGCGTTTTCCGCCAAGCCCTGACGCTGGAAGAATTGAGCCTTTTCGCCAAACAGTCACTGAGCGCCCTCTCCGCCCTGCATGAGAAGCATTGGCTGCATCACGATCTGCAACCGCAGAACTTCATCGGCACGTCCGAGCACTGGAGCCTCATCGACTTCGGCAGCGCCCGGCCCCAGGAGGAAACAGCCGCATCCGCCTTGATCGGCCACGTTCACTGCATCGCTCCCGAGCGCTTCAGTCAAGCCACGATGGATGCCCGCAGTGACCTCTACTCGCTCGGCTGCGTCTTTTACTTCGCCCTGACAGGAGAGTATCCCTTCGATGGCGAAACCAGCGCTCAAATCATCACCGCGCACCTTCATTTAGAAGCGCCTCCGCTCCAAGATCGCTGCCCTTGTTTACCCACGGCGCTCTGTCAGCTCATCCATCAAATGATCGCCCGAAATCCCGCCGAGCGCCCTGCCAGCACGGCTGAAACATTCGCTCGACTGAGCCTTTGCAGTCAGTTGGCACTGCCTGTTGACACAACTTCGACAAGCGCTAGACTCCGCCCGCTCACAGAGCATGGCGAGGTAGCAAAGTGGTAATGCACTGGTCTGCAAAACCGGTATGCGCGGGTTCAATTCCCGCCCTCGCCTCCACTCCTTGAAGGTCAATGTTTTAGACCTCGTTAAGGTTACGAATAGACTCACGTAACAACGTCTAGTGACAGTGCTTGGCTGAATGCATTGCGTGCGTGCTGAAGTGATCTGCGACTATCCATTTGCCTGCTGGCTTGCCCAAAAGGTTTCAGCGGAAGCTCGCCTGTCAGTCCAAATTCAGGTTTCGCTTAGGCTGCCAACGCACAAGTTTTGATGCGTGCGAGCACAGAGCCCATTAGTGCTTCCGCACTTGGCGGTCAAAGCGGGCTTGCAGATTGAGCCAGACTTCAGCAGGCCATGCAAAGTAGCGGGCGAGGCGTCGGGCTTGATTAAAATACATCGAGCCTTTCACCGGTGGTTTTGTCTTTACCGATTCCCGAACAACCGAACGTAATTTTCAGCGATCTGCGAGATGAGTTCCTGCAAGGGCATGTCGCGGATTTTGGCGAGCAGTTGGTAGCTGACGATCAGGTTGGCTGGATGATTGATGGGCTTTCCTTCAGCTGTCAGTGGATTCGGATTCATCTCATCAGGTGGCCACATGTCTGGGGCATCGGTCTCTGCCAGCAGTCGATCCAGAGGCACGGATTTAAAGACATCCAACTGCTGAGCTTTGCGGGCGTGACCAAAGTAAGGGGACAGGGAAAAGTACGCCCCCAGTTTGGCGAAGCCGGGGATCATCTCGGCGGGGCCACCGTAGGAATGCAGCAGAAAACCACGCTCCGGCAAAGCTTGCTGGCGCAGCTGCTCTTCCAGCAGGCCCCAGGCGCGGAGGCAATGAATGGTAGCGGGACGTTGCAGCTCCGTCGCGAGCTGGAGCTGCCAGCTGAAGCATTCGATTTGAGCGGTGATGTCAGGGTTTTCGATCCAGCGGTCGAGGCCGATCTCACCGACGGAAGCTTCTGGGAAAAGAGTCAGCCAGTGTCTCAGTCGCTCCTGCCATTGAGGGCTGCGTTCCTTCACATACCAGGGATGCAGGCCGAAGGAGGGACGCAGCCAGGAGTGCGCACGGGCCAGAAGAGCCACGTCCTCCCAGTCATCTTCAGCGCTGCCATTGACGATGGCTTCAGCGAGTCCTGTCTGAGGCAGTTGTTGCAAAATGGCGGCACGCTCAGCATCGAGACGGTGGTCTTGAAGATGATTGTGGGCGTCGTAAAGCATGAGTGATCAGCTCCACGAGGTAGCGAGTGCTTTGATCCGGCCACGCACGGCTCCGAGGCCGTTCAGCCGTGTCGGTGTGAGGATTTTCAGGAAACCGCAGCGCTGCCAGACATCGGGCTCGATGATTGCGACTTCCATTGGTTTAGCTCCCGAATAGAGATCACAAAGCAGGGCGATCAAACCCGCCACCATGGGGGAATCGGCCGCGCTGCGAAAGTGGGTGAGACCATCCTTTAATTCACCGTGAATCCAAACGCGTGAGACGCAGCCGGGCACAAGGAGATCATCCCCTTTTAAATCCTCCGGCAGGCGTGTGCGGGCCACGAAACTGGTCAGCGTGGAGAGCCGCTCATGAGCGTCTTCGATCAAGTTCAGATCAGCGATGAGTTCTTCTTGTTTGGCGGTTAGAGACATGAGTGATCAGCGGTTATTTTCCGAACAAGCCACCGCCGACGCCTTTGAGCAGGTCGATGCCGGTTTCGACGGCTTTGCTGGGTACTTCCTGGATTTTTTTGGCGGCTTCACCGGGCTTGGTGAGGGTTTCGGTAGCGGCTTTGAGGACTTCGGTGGGCTTCTTCGCGAGATCGTCGCCGAGCACAGGTTTCAGCAGGGTTTCACCCACCTTGCCGAGGATTTCAGCCGGGGCATTCAGCAGGGCTTTACCAGCACCGCCGATCAGACGGTCGGTCAGGTCTTCTCGTGGCGCATCGAGCGTGCCGGTGATGCGCAGCGGGGTCCACAGCAATCCAGGCTGGCCACTGGGGTTGGTGGTGGTGAAAACGTGGGCCTTGGCTCCGGGAATCCAGCGCAGGGTCTCAGGCGTGACACCGACCATGAAGCTTCCATCGAGCTGGTTGTTGTCGATGCGCAGGCGACCTTCGATGCGCAGCAGGCCGTTGGATTGGATGATGATTTTTTCGAACTCGCGCGTCTGCCCGGAGCCGTTGACGTCAGCACTGGCGATGTCGAGAATGAGGCGTTTGAAACGGGCCACGCCGGTGTAGTCCGCCAGTTTATCCAGGATGGGCAGGGCGGTGAGAACGCCTTTTTGCAACTGCACCTGGCCTTTGACTTTGGGCGTTTGAGTGCGGCTGCCGCTGATATCCAAATCGGCCTGTATCTGGCCGGTGAGACGCAGCTTCCAGTCTTCACTTAAAACCTCGCTCAGAGGAATGGCGAGGAGCTGCGTGTTCATGTTCCAAGTGCCTTCAATGGGGCGGATGTGTCCGTTCACATTGATCTCGCTGTCTCCCAGCCAGTGAAAGGTGGCGGCGGTGAGATGAAAATCATCCCGGCTCAGCCGCGAGGTGGCTCGCACGAGGTTAAATTTCATCGGCACCAGCTGCACCGGCAGTTGGATCGGCGTCTCGATGATACCACCCTCGGCGATGGTCTGGACGGAGTTTTCACCTTGTTGCCAGGCACCCAGACGCAGCTTGGAGTCCGTGAGCTTCCAGGGGCCATGGCGGAAGGTCAGCTCATCCACGCGCACGCCGTCGATCTCGATTTGATTCGGCAGATAAAAGCGCAACCAGCTGGGGATGGCGCTGCCACGGCCAGAGTTGTTGGTCGTGATTGGCGTTGACGCTTCCGGGGCAGGATTCAGCGCACCGACGAAGTCCACATCCAAAGCATCCATGCCCGCACCGATAACACGCCATTTGCCCTGACGGAAAGCATTCCAATCCAGCGCCAGCCGCATCGAGCTGAGCTGGGCCTTCCAGCCGCTGGCGGTGGTGACCGTGGCGTCCTGTGTGGTGACTTCATCCCCTGTCCAGCGCAGCGGTGCCAGCGTGACACTGCCCTGGAGCTGCGTACCAAAGAACTGCTCCATCCTGCCACGAAAGCCATCCTGCTGGAGGTAGCCACGAACCCAGCTCATGACCAGCATCGGTGCCAGCAGGATCAGGATCACAAAGACCAAGCCCAGCCCGAGCAGGGCGAAGAGCCAGCGGGAGCTGGTGCCAGAACGACGACGTTTGCGGGAACTCATGGCGTCAGGTGTGCCTCAATCCGCCGCCTTGGGCAATGTGAGTTTGTGGATGATTACGCCGATGAATGAGAGGGCGCCGAGCTGTAAGTTCAGAATCTATTTCCGATATGGAGGCTGACAAATGGCCCCGCATTTTGCCCGTGCAGAGGGGCTTTTGAGCGGTATTCTTTCGGTCATGAGCACGCTCGCCCTCGAAATTGATCAGACACTTCAGCAGCTTGACAGCGCTACCGCCTCTCGTCTGGAGAGGTTGGTCCGAGAGGCATTGGCGTTGGTGAAATCCTCGGCTCCAGCGGAAGCTGGCCATCCGCCGGCACCGGCACCGGCGGCGTCCGGTGGCAAAAAGGTGAATGGCTTCGAAGTGATCCCTTCTGGTGGTCGTGTCGTCACGAGTGAACTGGTGCAACGTCTGATGGAGGAATCGGAGGCCGCATGATCTCTTTGCTGGATGCAAACATGCTCATCGCACTCTTTGATGAGGCCCATGTGCATCATCAGGCAGCCTACGACTGGCTTTTATCAACCGCTCCACAGGCTGGGTGACATGCCCGTTGACGGAGAATGCCTGTATTCGAATCATGTCGCAGCCTTCTTATCCATGAAGATTGTCAGTGGCAGACATCGCGGGCCGAATGTTCCGAGCCACTCAGGCGGCGGACCATTACTTCTGGCCTGACGATATCCGACTGTGTGATTCAACCAAGTTTGATCACCATCAAATGCCGACTTCCAAACACCTCACGGATCTCTACCTGCTTGCGCTGGCTGTCGAGCATGAAGGCAGACTGGTGACCTTTGATGGCGGCATCAAAACTCAGGCCATCGTCACTGCGGCTGCACAGCACCTCTTGGTGCTATAGCACTCGGCACCTTTACCCGCCCATGGGGCACACTGACATGCGGACTGCCTGCCGCGAGAAAGCGCCAGGGGAAATCCACGGCCTGGCTGATGCCGACACGGATGTCGGTCAGCACCTCGGGCCTTTTTTTGGAGTCACGCAGGGCACAGTCGGTGGGCCGATTTTTCCCCACCATGATCGTGCCATGATGCTCGCCCGTGATGCCGAGGGCCATGCCGAGCTTGCCCGGCCCGGAGCAGAGTTCATGGGCCTTTTCACGACGACGTCGGGCCTGCATCTGCACGAGGCCGGACTTCGGCTCCAGGGCGCGGATGAGGATGAGGCCGTCTCGTTCCCCGCCTTTCACCAGCAGGTTAAAAAGCCAGTACATGCCGTAGTTCAGATACACATAGGCGGTGCCCGGCGGCTGCTTTTGCACAAACTCCCGCGAGCTGGGCCGCGAGGCGGTATGGCAGGCCGGATCATCCTGCACGGCGTAGGCCTCCGTCTCCACGATGATGCCAGAGCAGCCCTGCCACTCCAGCTCCACGCCGATGAGATCCTGCGCCACCGTCAGGACATCACGCTGGAAAAAATCAGCCTTCAGCAGGGGGCTCGCCATGACTTACAGGCCGGTGGGGTGATCGACAAAACTCCACGGCAGGCCAAACTGGGACTGCAAGTGCTCAGCCAGCGCCTTTACGCCGAAGGTCTCCGTGGCGTAGTGACCGCCGTACAGCACGTTGATACCCAGTTCCTCCGCCAGCGTGTAGCTCCAGTGCGGGCCTTCGCCGGTGATAAAGGTATCCACACCTGCCTTCGCCGCCGCTGCGATCTCAGAGCCTGAGCCACCGGAGGAAATGCCGATTTTGCGCGTCGTCTTGGGGCCGCCGGCACAGACGTGAACACGCCCACCATCCAGAGCCTGGGTAAAACGTGCCACCACCTCATCGAGCGCCAGCGCCGCCTCGCAGGTCACCCCCACAGCCAGGCCTTTGTAGTCCAAAAAACCGCCGCAGGGAGTCAACTGCATCGCCCGGGCAATGCAGGCGTTGTTGCCCAACTGCGGATGCGCATCCAGCGGCAGATGCGCGCTGTAGATCGCCAGATTGTTTTCCAAAGCTAGGTTCAGGCGCTCAAAGGTGGCCCCTGTCCAGGGTTGCAGCCCCGTCCAAAACATCCCGTGATGCACCAGCAGCAGGTCGGCTCCCTCCGCGATAGCCTTTTTCACCACCGGCAAGGTCGAGTCTACCGCCGCCACCACGCGTGACACCGTGCCGGTGCGGTTTTGCAGCTGGAGACCGTTCAGTGCGTTGCCGTAGTCCGGCAGTTCGGCGATACGAAGCGTTTGATCCAGATGAGTGCGAATGTCGGCGAGAGTTTTCATCAAAAAGAAGTGGTCGGGATCTACCGAGTCAGCAAAGACCGCGCGTCAGGATTTTGCCACAAAAATCCCCATCCAGGTCACTCTGAGCATCAGATTTATGAGGCTATCTTTCAACATTGATGAAAAATCGCTTTGTTTTGGCATGGCCTGTGCTTTTTCAGACTCTCGCCAGTGCTGAAGGTACTTTTCCCAAAGCCCGGCAAAACAATCCAAGTCGAACTCAACAACCATGGCCAAATACAAACTCGAATACATCTGGCTGGACGGCTACGAGCCAGTCCGCAACCTGCGCAGCAAGACCCAGCTCAAGGACTTCGCCAGCTTTCCGAAGCTCGAAGAACTCCCAGATTGGGGCTTTGACGGCTCCTCCAC
>CANHTV010000082.1 GCA_947463285.1 Verrucomicrobiaceae bacterium
AGCCAGCTCCAAAAGCGCAGGCCAAGCCAGCTCCAAAAGCGAAGGCCAAGCCAGCTCCAAAGCCACAGGCTAAAGCACCCGTGAAGGTAGCGAAGAAAGCTCCTGCCAAGAAATCCCCCCCCGTGAAGAAAGCTCCCGCCAAAGCAGCGCCTCCAGCTAAAAAGCCTGCTGCAAAAGCACCTGCACCCGCCAAAAAAGCGGCTCCAAAAGCTGCAGCTGCGAAAAAGCCAGCTCCGAAAGCTGCAGCACCTGCGAAAAAGCCAGCTACGAAAGCTGCTGCTCCAGCCAAAAAGCCAGCTCCGAAAGCTGCTGCTCCAGCCAAAAAATCAGCGCCAGCTAAAAAGCCTGCTCCAGAAGTCAAAGCTGCGCCGGCCGCCAAAAAAGCAACTGCACCTGCGAAAAAGCCAGCTGCACCGGTCAAGGAAGTCGCTCCTGCCAAGAAAGCTCAAGCAGCATCCGCTCCAAAACCAGCCCCTGCCCCAACTCCAGTAACGAAAAAAGCCGTTGAGCCAGCAAAGCCAGCCACGGTCAAAACCACTGGGCCACTCGTCAAAATCACAACCGTCCGCCGCACGACCAACATCGCTGACGAAGGCATCACTCTGGAGTCCGCACCGAAAAAGCCGGTGATGCCAGCTCCGTTCCTCAAGAAGCAGCGTCTGCGCCTTGCTGAACTTCGTGACGCCTACATGAACGCCGCTGAAGGCGTGGCCAACGACAGCCTCCGCAACAGCCAAGGCAATGAATCCGCCTTCGGCATGCATCAGGCCGATGCTGGCAGCGATGCCTATGACCGCGACTTCGCCCTCAGCCTTCTGGCCAAGGAACAAGACGCCATCTATGAAATCAATGAAGCCCTGAAGCGCATCGACGCGGGCACCTACGGCATCTGCGAGATGTCTGGCGACCTGATTTCTGAAGAGCGTTTGGAAGCTCTTCCCTTCACCCGCTTTACCGTCGTTTGCCAGGAGCGCATCGAGCGCGAGCAACGCGGAGGACGCTGGAATCGCCCTGTTCGTTCCCTCTTTGGCCTTGATGAATCAGCTGAAGATGCGGACGATGACAAGGACGATGACGACTCCACGACGACCCAGTCTAGTAACAATAGCAACGAGTCGCTTGACTTTAGCAAAGAGTAACCTAGCCTCACGCCCCCAAATTTATGGCACGCGAAATCATCATCCTGGAATGCACGGAAGCTAAGGCGGAAGGAATGCCTACGTCCCGCTACGTCAGCACTCGCAACAAAAAGAGCCCCCGCACTCCGGGCCGCCTTGAAAAAGTGAAATTCAATCACTTCCTCAAGCGTCGTACCCTTCACCGCGAGATCCGCTAATCCGCAGCCTCATCTGACATGCAACCGAAGACAACCGAACGCCTCATCTCCCTGCGCAAGAACAACCGTAGGATGCCACGCCGCCGCATGGACATCCCGGTGGACAAGCTGATCTACAGCAATCCAGAGCTTCTTCAGCGTTTCCTGACTGAAACTGGCAAACTGATTCCACGCCGCGTCACAGGCCTCCCAGCCTGGCTCCACCGCAAGGTGACCCGCGAAGTGAAACGTGCCCGTGCCGTCAACCTGCTGCCCTGATTCGGTAGCGGTGGTGTCCTAAAATTCACCTCTCCCACTGTTGCCCACGCAGCAGTGGGATTTTGTTTTTCCCATGACCTCTCTCAAAGACACGCAAAATGAGCGTGACGACCGCCGCATCCCGATCGACCGCGTCGGCGTCAAAGATGTTCGCTTTCCCCTCAGTATTCGTGACCGTAATCACGCCCCACAGCATACCGTTGCGACCGTGAACATGGCGGTGGATCTGCCACATCATTTCAAAGGCACCCACATGAGCCGATTCGTGGAGGTTCTTCATTCCCACGGACGTGAACTCACCGTCGCCAGTGTGGCGGCCATGTCCAAAGAACTTCTCACACGGCTTCACGCTGAGAAGGCTCATGTGGAAATTCGTTTCCCCTACTTCCGCACCAAGAAGGCGCCTGTGACCCAGGCTGAGGGCCTGCTTGATTATGGAGTCGTCATGGAAGTGAACGCCGAAGGCCAGGACGACATTGATTTTGTTCTCACCGTCGAGGTCCCCGTCACCACGCTCTGCCCCTGCTCCAAGGCTATCAGTGAACGCGGAGCCCACAATCAACGCGGTCTTTTGACACTCTCCGTCCGCTTTCGTGAGCCTGTCTGGATCGAAGATCTCATCGAACTCGTCGAAGCCAGCGCCAGCAGCGAGCTCTACAGCGTGCTGAAGCGCCCGGACGAAAAAGCCGTGACCGAGCGCGCCTATGACAACCCGGTTTTTGTCGAAGACCTGGTGCGCAACGTCGCCCTCAAAGTATCTGCTCAAAAGCTCATCAAATGGTTCCGAGTCGAGGCCGTGAATTATGAGTCCATTCATAATCACAACGCCTGGGCCGTGATCGAGCAGAAGGTCCCCTCCAGCGCAGACTGATTTTTGCTCAGTTGATTCCTGGAGGCGTTTTCGTGAAAACGACACCCGCCAAGTTTTGTGAGTTCAGCCGATGGAGTGTAGGAGCATTGGAGTATTGATTCCAGCACTCCCATTCTTCTACCCTCCAGACTTTCGAAAATCACCAATCTAGCTGAAGCCTGGTATCATACCCGCCACCTTCTGACCATGAGTATCTCCTTCTCGCCCGCCCGTATCTGGACTCTGGCTTCCGCCACAGTCACCCAGCTCGTGCGCATGAAGATCCTGGCCTTTCTGCTGGTCTTTTGCGTCATCGTTGTGGCAGCGGGCTTTGCCTTCCCTGTCATGAATCCTGAGCAGCAACTGAAGCTGCTCAAGGACGTTTCCTTCGGCGCTTTACAGGTTTTCAGCGTCGTGATCGCCATCGTCTCTACGGCGCTGCTGCTGCCTAGAGATCTTGAGGACAGGACGCTGTACACCATTCTCTCCAAACCAGTCCCCCGTTTTGAATACCTGCTGGGCAAGCTCATCGGCGTCCTCGTCCTTATCGGCACAGGCTTGATCTTGATGGACATCGCCTTCAGCGCCGTGCTGTGGATCAGGCAAAACCTTGTACTAGATCAATCCATCACCGCCCTGAAGCAGCAAGGCGTTGCCACACCCGAGGCCATCGCCCAGCTCAATGACTTCGTCGGACGCCAGGGGTTGACCTGGAATGTGCATCTCGGTGTTCTCGCCATTTTTCTCAAGGCCGCCGTCATCACCGCGCTTGCCCTGATGATCTCCTGCTTTGCCAGCAGCACACTCTTCACCGTCGTCATCACCTTTTGCGTCACCATCATCGGCCATGGTCAGGGCCTGATCCGCGAGCAATTTTTGCGTGGCACTTTTTCGACTTTCGTGGAGAAAACCTTCTCCGCCCTGCTGGCCATCATCACCCCGGACCTCAGCGTTTTTGATGTGGTGGATAACGTCATCAATGGCGAGCTCGTCACCAGTGCCAGCCTCGGCATCATGATCGGCACGGCAGCGATGTATGTCGTCGGTTACGCCGTCGTCTCCCACCTGTTGTTTGTCGAAAAGGAACTCTGAAGAGGAACCTGCATGTCGAGCACACCCGCATCGCACGAACCCCTGAACACCCGTGAGCAGACCCTGCACTGGAGCTGGCGTGGTGTGTGCAGCCGCAGACACCTTCAGGCCCTGGCCGTCTTTCTCTGCCTAGGCGCCGCCAAATTACCCGTGGAAGAAGCCGCCACCCAGCATCTACGCACGGCGAAGCTGCTGACTGCTCCCGTGTCACTCGGACTGCGTGAAAGCCTCGGCCAGATGAGCTTCGCCGCCTCCCTGGGCGGTCTCAGATCCCTCGTTGCCAGCGTCACTTACCTGCGCGCCTATCGCGAGTGGGAAAACATCAACTGGGCCAAGGTGGACAGCCTCTTTCAGCTCACCACCCGCCTGCAACCCATGTATCCCAACTACTGGGACGAAGCCGCCTGGCACATGGCTTACAACGCCGCCTCCAGCTACCTTTACAACGAGGAAATCAACCCCATGCTGCGTGGCCAGCTCTACGAGCAGCACGTCCAGCGCGGCGTCAATATCCTGCTCGAAGGCCTGCGCTTCCTGCCCGATGACGCCCGCCTCTGGACCGCCCTGGCTGAGATCTACGATCAGCGTTTGCATGATCATCGCAAAGCCGCCACCTGTTACCTCCAGGTCCACCGCATCAGTCGTCAGGATCGTTACGCCCGCTTCGCCGGCTATCAGTATGCCCAGGCCTCCGACCCCGACTCATGGGAAAAAGGCTACGACCTGCTCAAAGCTGCCTACGACAAAAAACAGCGCCAGCCCAGCGTCATCGACCAACTCAAAAACCTGGAAGAAAAGCTGCGTATCCCCCTCCCTCTGCGAATCCCCGACGCCCACCAAGCCCTGGAGAATCCTCAAAGCCTGATCGGGCCGATGAGGTGAGTGACGATGGAGGGTAGAAGATGGAAGATAAAAGGTAGCTGGCGGTAAGAAGGGCGTGCTGTTCGTAGCTCGGGAGCGAAGGAGGAAGAGCGAATTCTGTCTGACACGGCGTGGGGCCGAGAGTTTTGGTTCAATTCCACAGCTTCCCTACCCGGCTCTTTGGCGTTTCAGGTTCCCGCTTGGGCTCGTGGGCTACGCATATTTTTCCAGAGCATCGCTCCCGCAAACATCGCCGCTTGAGCGAGCACGATGCAGGCACCGGTCGCGGCGTTGAGGAAGAAGCTGGCATAGACGCCAAGGCAGCACGCGAGCACGGAGGAGGCGGTGGCGATGAGGAGCATGCGGTCGAAACGGTCAGTGAGCAGTCGGGCAGTGCAGCCGGGGGTGACGAGCATGGCGACGACGAGGATGATGCCGACAGCCTGCATGGAGGCGACAATGGTGCTGGAGAGCAGGGCGAGCAGGAGGTAGTGCAGCAGGGCGGTGTTCAGCCCGATGGCGCGGGCGTGGGCGACATCGAAGCAGAAGAGCATGAGGTCTTTCCGCTTCAGCAGGATGATGATGAGGGTGGCAGCGGAGGCGATGAGGGTCTGGATCATATCTTCGCGCTCGATGCCGAGGATGTTGCCAAACAGGATGTGGTTCAGGTGGGCGTCGGTCTGCACTTTGGTGAAGAGAACGAGGCCGAGGGCGAACATGCCGGTGAAGACGATGCCCATGACCGTGTCTTCTTTAATTCGCGTGCTGCTTTTGATCCAGCCGACACTGAGGGCGCAGAGCAGCCCGGCGGCAAAGGCACCGACGGCGAGCGGCAGCCCGAGCATATAGGCGATGACGATACCGGGCAGCACGGCGTGGGAAATGGCATCGCCCATGAGGGACCAGCCTTTTAGAATGAGGTAGCAGGAAAAAACGGCGCAGACGGTGCCCACAAGGGCGCTGACGAGCAGGGCCTCAACCATGAAGGGATACTGGAGTGGGGCGAGCCAGTTCATGCGGTGCGTGTGGCGAGTCGGCGGAGACGGCGGGTGGCGAGCAGGCCGTGTTTCGGAGCAAAAACGAGCGCGGCCAGGAAAACGAGCGTCTGCAAAACGACGATGCAACCACCGGTGCTACCATTGATGAAGTAGCTGGCATACGCGCCGATGACACCGCAGGCCGCGCCGGTGAGAGTGGCGATGATGAGCATCTTGCCGAAGCAGTCGGTCAGCAGGTAAGCTGTGGCTCCGGGCGTGACGAGCATGGCCACGACGAGGCAGGCTCCGACGGTCTGCAAGGCGGCAACGGCAGTGGCGGAGAGAAGGGCCAGGAGAAGAAAGTGAAGGAAGCGGGTGTCGATGCCGAGAGCGCGGGCATGGGCTTCATCAAAGCAGTAGAGCAGCAGGTCACGCCACTTCACGGCGAGAACGAGAATGGAGATGCCGGAGATGATGAGTACTTGGAGGATGTCGGGATCGGAGATGGCGAGGATGTTGCCAAAGATGATGGTCTTGAGGTTCAGATTGCTGGGGTAAAGCGAAAGCAGCAGCAACCCAAGCGCGAACCAACTGGTGAATACGACACCGATGACGGCATCCTCCCGCAGCCCCGACTTCTTCTTGATCCACCCCATCGTCACCGCCGCTAGGATCCCCGCCACAAATGCCCCGAGGGAGAATGGCAGCCCGAGCAACCAAGCCAGCGATACCCCCGGCACCACCGCATGAGACAAGGCATCGCCCATCAGCGACCAGCCCTTCAGCGTGATGAAGCACGAGAGGAAGGCGCAGACTCCACCGATCAAGCCGCTCACGAGGATGGCTTTGAGCATGTAGTCGTATTCAAAGGGCGTCAGGAGGTTCGTCATGGACAGAGCCCTCCGGGAATGACGAATGAGTAAGCTCGAATGACGAAAGAATGACGAAACTCGAATGACGAAGGTGCCGGATGACTTGGCTGAATTAGGGCTTCAGCCTTGGTCATTCTTTCGTCATTCGTCATTCGGGTTTCGTCATTCATTCCCCCACCTCCTCGATGCGTTTATTGACCAACTCCTGCCGCTCCGTGCGGTCCTTATACTCCAGGTGTCCATCTTTGCCGAAGACGAGTGGGCGTTCGTCGTCGGTGAGGAGTTTGACGGTTTTGCCGTCGTGATCCTGGATGGTGCTGCTTTCGAAATGGAACTGGCGGAGCACGCCGCCGAAGGCGCGGTTGAGGTTGTCTTCGGTGAAGACGTCTTCCAGTGGTCCGGAGGCGAGGACGGTGCGGTTCACGAGCACGACGTGGTCGCAGAACTCGGGCACGCTGCCGAGATTGTGCGTGGAGACGAGGATGATGCGGCCTTCATCACGCAGGCTGCGGAGGAGGGTGATGATGGCTTCTTCCGTGGTGACATCGACGCCGGTGAAGGGCTCATCGAGCAGGATGATCTGGCCGTTTTGAGCGAGGGCTCGGGCCAGGAAGACGCGCTTCTTTTGTCCGCCACTGAGTTCGCCGATCTGGCGATCTTTGAACTCGGTCATTCCGACTCGGGCGAGGCTTTCATTCACCATGCGCTTGTCCTCAGCATTAGCGATGCGGAGGAAGTTCATGTGCCCATAGCGGCCCATCATGACGACATCCCAGACGCTGACGGGGAAGGTCCAGTCCACCTCCTCCGTCTGCGGGACGTAGGCGACGAGCTTCAGCTTCCGCGCCTGTTCGACAGTGCCACCGGCGATGCGGATGCTGCCGCTGACGGGTTTCACGAATCCCATCAGGGTCTTGAAGAGGGTGCTCTTGCCGCTGCCATTCACACCAACGAGCGCGGCGATGGTGCCGGAGCGGAGCTGAAAGGAGGCGTCACGTAGGGCCGTGTGCCCATTGGGGTAGGCGACGGTGACAGCGGAGGCTTCGAGGGAGAGTGTCATGGTTGGAGGAACGCCTTCACGAGGGTGTCGGCGTTGGTTTCGAGCAACTTCAGATACGTCGGCGCGGGGCCGGTGGCGTCGGTGAGGGAGTCCACATAGAGTACGCCGCCGAACTTGGCTTCCGTTTCCTTGGCGACTTGCTGCATGGCCTTGTCACTGATCGTGCTTTCGCTGAAAACGACCGGGATCTGGCTGGCGCGGATGGCATCGACGACCTTCTGCACCTGCTGAGGCGTGCCTTCCTGGTCGGCGTTCACGGGCCAGAGGTAGAGCTCCTTTAAACCGTAGTCGCGGGCGAGGTAGGAAAAAGCACCCTCGCAGCTCACGAGCCACCTTTGCGCGGCAGGAATGGTCTCCAACCTCTGGCGGATGGGGGTATCCACGGCCTTCAACTTCTCGGTGTAGGCTGCGGCGTTGGTGGTGTAGGTGGCGGCGTTCGGTGGGTCGAGCTTCACAAGCGCAGCGCGGATGTTTTCGACATACTTGATGGCATTGGCGGGCGACATCCAGGCGTGAGGGTTCGGCTTCCCGTCGTAGGGCCCCTCGCCGATGCTTATGGGCACGACGCCATCGCTGATCACGGCGGCTGGCACATCGCGGACCTGCTGGAGGAATTTTTCAAACCAGCGCTCCAGGCCGAGGCCGTTCCACAAAACGAGATCGGCATCCTGCGCCTTCACGAGGTCCTGCGGCGTGGGCTCGTAGTCGTGGATCTCTGCGCCGGGTTTCGTGATCGACGTGACCACAGCGGCATCACCGGCCACGTTTTGCGCGATGTCCTGGATGATGGTGAAAGTGGTGAGGATGCGCTTTTTGCCGTCCTTTTGCCTGGCTTGTTTTTTGCAGGAAGGCAGGACGGAGAGAATAAGAACAAGAAGGAGAGTGAGGAGTCGGGTCAGCATGGGGGAGATAATTTAAAAACGGACGCTCATGCCAGTGAAGACGCCGAAGTCAGGCGCAGCGCGGTTCATGCCAAGACGCACACCGGCATCGAAAACGAGACTTTCCGTCACAGCCAAGGTCAGACCCGTATCAAACAGAGCCTCATAGTCGGCATCCTGTCCGACGATGCCGACGAGCTCGAGGTACACACCGAGCTTTTCGGTCAATGAGATGCCGAGCGTGGCGGAGTGCAGCCATTCGAGGTCGTAGCCGTTGGTTTCCGCGTCGGGCACGAGGTCCACCTCGCCCATGAGGCCCAGCGAGACGCGGTCCGAAAGCGAGACCGCTAGCGGCATGATAAGACCGCCAGCCCAAGCTTCATCGCTCATATCGGTATGCGTGGGGATGATCAAGTAGGGCATCAAAGCGAAGGCCGTGGTGCCGCTATCATTGCCCCAGAGGTTCTGTTTGTAGCGCACGGTGATGTCGCCAAACCCAGTCGTGCGGGTGCTATCACCGCGCTCGGATTCACTGGCGATGGCGTGACTATTCACGATGACTTGGAGATCCGAGTCGTGACTGATACCCATCTTAAAATTGATCTGCCCGTAGATCCATTGGTCGGCCGAGCCGATGCCCTTGTTCGCATCACGGCTGTAGTCAAAGAAGCTCGCCTCGATCTGAAACAGACCTTTCGGCACAGTGTAAGCTGACTCCGTGGTGTCCGGGCGATCCGTGCTCATTTCGCGGGAAGGTTCTTCACCAAGCAACAAGCCGAGCGATAGCAATTGGCTGCAAAATAGAAGGCGACATTGCATAAAAACTTAGTCCAGACTAAAAACATCAGCCTAGCCTGCTTCACAAGCAAAAGTTTAGCCCAGACTAAGTTTTCTTTCTTCCACCAAGAGTTTCCACTTTGCCCGAGGCACTCTTCCGGCTACTCCTCCGCTGATGCCTGCCAAGCGCCAAGAAACCACCGCGCATGTCCATTCACCGGCCATCGAGGATTACCTGGAGCAGATCCACAATCTGATCGAGGGGAAAGGCTACGCCCGCGTGGTGGACATCGCGAAGAACCTTGGCATCTCGCAGGCCAGCGTGACGAACATGATCCAGCGGCTGGATGCGGAAGGCTACGTCATCTATGAACGCTACCGAGGCGTGGTGATGACGGACGCTGGCAAAAAGATCGGCCAGGAGATCGCACGCCGGCATGAAGTGCTCACGAGATTGCTCTCCGGCTTCGGTTTGGACCCCAAGACCGTCCATGAAGACGTGGAAGGCATGGAGCACCACATGAGCCGGCAGACGCTGGATGTTTTGACTCTCATCATGGAGGAACTTGAGGGGAATCCCGAGCTGCTGAAGAAGCTGAAGAAGCGCCTCAAATAAGGTCTGCGCGCTGATTTGGGATATTTTCACCCCGAGAATTGCGCGACCCCAAGTGTGTGCTAGGCTCGCGATTCACCTTTTATCACACACAACCATGGGCAAGACACTCTTCGCAAAAGTCTGGGAATCACACGCAGTCGGCACACTCGCCAACGGGCAGACACAACTCCTGATTGATACCCACCTCGTGCATGAAGTGACAAGCCCACAGGCCTTCGGAATGCTGCGTGATTTGAATCTCCAAGTGGCCTATCCACACCGCACTTTCGCCACCGTTGACCACATTGTTCCGACGGATAGTCAGGTATCTCCTTTCTCTGATCCTCTGGCGGAAGCGATGATCCAAGAGCTGAATAAAAACGCCAAGGACTTTGGCATCACCTACTTCAGCCTCAGCAGTGGCAAGCAAGGCATCGTCCACGTCGTTGGTCCAGAGCAGGGTATCACCCAGCCTGGCACCACCATCGCTTGTGGTGACTCCCACACCGCCACGCACGGTGCTTTTGGAGCCATTGCTTTCGGCATCGGCACTACTCAGGTGCGCGACATTTTGGCCACGCAGACCATGGCTTTGAGCAAGATGAAAGTCCGCCGCATCAATGTGGACGGCGAGCTCCGCCCCGGTGTTTATTCGAAGGACGTGGCTCTCCACATCATCCGCCTGCTCGGAGCCAATGGCGGTATCGGTTACGCCTACGAATACGGTGGCAGCACCTTTGAAGGCTTCACGATGGAAGAGCGCATGACCGTTTGTAACATGAGCATCGAAGGCGGCGCCCGTTGCGGTTACGTGAACCCTGACGAAAAGACCTTCGAGTACCTCAAGGGCCGTCCTTACTCCCCGAAAGGTGATGCCTGGGAGACCACCGTCGCTGAATGGCGCGCCGTCGCTTCTGACGCTGATTGCGTTTATGATGATGTCGTGAACATCAAGGCCGAGGATGTGCCACCGACAGTGACCTGGGGCACCAGCCCGGACCAAGCCATCTCTGTCACAGAAAACGTGCCGACTCCTGAAAGCGCCACCACCGAGCCGGGCCGCGTCTCCATCCAGGAAGCTCTGGATTACATGCAACTGCCAGCCGGTCAGCCGATCAAGGGCACTAAAATCGACGTCGCCTTCATCGGCTCCTGCACGAATGGCCGCATCAGCGATTTCCGCGAAGTGGCAAAGTTCATCAAGGGTCACAAAGTCGCCGCAGGCGTGAAGGCCATCGTCGTTCCAGGCAGTCAGGTCGTCGATATCATCGCCCGCCAGGAAGGACTCGACAAGGTCTTCACCGAAGCTGGCTTTGAATGGCGCAACGCAGGCTGCTCCATGTGCCTCGCCATGAATCCCGACAAACTCGTCGGCGATCAGCTCTGCGCATCCTCCTCGAACCGCAATTTCAAAGGCCGTC
>CANHTV010000083.1 GCA_947463285.1 Verrucomicrobiaceae bacterium
CACCGGCGCCTTTGCCATCAATCCCGTGAACAACGAGCAGATCCCCATCTGGATCGCCGACTACGTCATGATGGGCTACGGCACCGGAGCCATCATGGCCGTGCCCGCACATGACACTCGTGACTTTGAATTCGCGCAGAAATTCAGCCTGCCCGTGAAGCAAGTCGTGCAGCCGCCTGAAGGCAAAGACTGGCAAGGTTTCACCGATGACGGCATCGCCATCAATAGCGGCTTCCTTGACGGCCTGACCACGCCCGAAGCGAAGAAGAAGATCGCTTCATGGCTCGAAGAAAAAGGCCTCGGCAAAGGCACCACGAACTTCAAACTCCGCGACTGGCTCTTCAGCCGCCAGCGTTACTGGGGCGAGCCTTTCCCCATCGTGTGGGAGGATGGCAATCATCGCTGCATTCCTGAGAGCGAGTTGCCGCTGCTGCCGCCTGATCTCGCCGACTTCAAGCCCACGGGCACACCCGAGCCTCCGCTTTCCAAAGCCACCGACTGGGTCCGTTATTCCGACACCGCCACGCGCGAACTCAACACCATGCCGCAGTGGGCCGGTTCGTGCTGGTATTACCTGCGTTACTGCGATGCGCAGAACAGCGAGCGTTTTGTCGGCATCGAAGCCGAAAAATACTGGATGGGCGGTGGCAAGCCCGGCGGGGTGGATCTCTACGTCGGCGGCACGGAGCACGCCGTACTGCATCTGCTTTACGCCCGTTTCTGGCACAAGGTGCTCTTCGACCTCGGCTTCGTCAGCACGCCGGAGCCTTTCCAGCGTCTGGTGAACCAAGGCCTGATCATGGGCGAGGACGGCCAGAAGATGTCGAAGTCACGCGGCAACGTGGTGAACCCCGACGATGTCGTCGCCGAGTATGGTGCCGATGCGCTGCGCCTCTATGAGATGTTCATGGGCCCGCTGGAGCAGGTGAAGCCGTGGAGCATGAAGGGCGTTGAGGGCGTGTATCGCTTCCTCGCCCGCGTCTGGCGATTAGTCATGGAGCAGAGCGAGGAAGGCGTGTGGAGCATCTCCAGCGCTCTCCAGGACGTGCCTGCGAACAAGCAGCTCACCAAAGTGCTGCACGAGACCATCAAAAAGTGTGGTGAAGACATCGAGAAGCTCAGCTTCAACACCGCCATCTCCCAGATGATGGTCTGCACGAATGCCTTGACCGGTGCCGAGGCGAAACCCGCCGCGGCCATCGTCACCTTCCTGAAAGTGCTCAGCCCCTTCGCCCCGCATCTCGCGGACGAACTGAACGCCCGCATCGCCACGAAGTTCCCTGCTTTGGCCCACCCCGGCCTGCTCAGCGACGCCACCTGGCCCGCCTACGATCCCGCCGCCATGATCGAGGACGAGGTTGAAGTCGTCTTCCAGGTAAATGGCAAGCTGCGCGACAAGGTCCGCGTGCCCATCGCCGCCACGAAAGAAGAGATCGAAGCCCTCGCGCTCGGCAGTGCCCGCGTGCAGGAGTTCATGGAAGGCAAGACACCGAAGAAGATCATCGTCGTCCCCGGCAAACTGGTGAACATCGTGGTCTAACCCAGTCTCCCCCGCAGCCCGAATGACGAAAGAAGGCCTCAAGGTCGAATCCGCCCGTTTCATACCGCTGGGAATGGCCCCCTTGAGGATGGGGCCTGATCAGGGCGGTTATGGCGCTGGTTTCCCAGGGGTCTGCAAACCATGGGCTGAACGCCACAACGCCTTTGGCGTCGGTGGAAACCCTGTTGTCTAACGGCCCGGCACCAGGAATCGGGTGATTCGTCTTCCACGGCCCGACCGCGCAGCACTGAGCGCCAAGCCGTCCGTGCTCTGGCGAGCACGCCTACAAACTGAACACTGAGCAATGCGGCATTTGATCGCCTGGCTTACACCTTCGGCACCAAGCATAACGCAACCCCACCGGGGTTGCGTCCATCTCCCCACCCCCCCGAGGCTTCATGAGGTAGGCTAGTGCTCAGGGCCGTAGGCGCTGCCGCCAGACGGCGGAAAGCTGAGCACTCCAAATTCCACCTTAAGCCGCCACTCTGGCAGAAAGACGGGAGACCATCTCACGGACGTGGGAGGCCTTGTAGGCGCGAGGCTTCAGGATGGAGAGGCTCTTGGCATACGATCCCCAGCGGAGAATGCGGATGCTGACCTTGCGCGTGCCCCACTGATCCATGGCGGAGGCAGTAGGCTTGTAGAGATCAATCGTGTAAGTCCCCACTAGGGCTGAGCCGTAGTCGTCCACGATGTAGAGGCTGCTGTCTCCAATGATCTGGAAAACGGTGCCGATTGGATAGACGGACCAATCAGCGGCCGCACTACGCACCTGACCATGCTTTAAAGCCGTTCCGGCAGCGTTCTTGGCCCCATACTCGATATGATCAGCCTCCGTATGGGTGTAAGCCGTGGTATTGATCCCTTGGAAGACACTGCCCGGCTGCACGGTCGGCGTGGGTTTGGGCTTGGAGAGCGTCACTTCTTCCGCTGTGGAAGACAAACACAGGACGGCGAGACAGGGTAGGATATAGCGGAGCAATGGGTCGTTGGGTTGTTTGGTCGCGCTCCGATCCCGGACACGAGGTCCGGGGCGGAGGGACGCGCATGGTGCTGGGTTAAGCAGCTCTGTCAACCAGTGTCTCCCCGACTACTTAAGCCACCTAAATCACTTATAATCACTAGGTTCAGTAGCCTGACTTGATGAATTTTTTCTCACTCCACCGCCAGAAAGCGGACGCAAACAGCACCGCCGACCTGGATCTTTTTACCGGTGAAGGTGAGCTTGCCCGTCTCCTGATCGACTTTGAAAAGCGCGGCGGTGTTGCTGTTTTGATGGGCGACGATCATCCACTGCCCTGTCGGGTCGAGACTGAAGTTCCGTGGGATCTGGCCTTCTGCCGGGGCGTTTTGGATCAGGGTGAGGCGACCAGTGGCGAGATCGCAGGCAAAGACGGCGATGGTGTCGTGCGTGCGATTGGAGACATAGACGATCTTGCCATTCGGATGGGCCACAGTTTCAGCTGTGCTGAGGCCGTCCTTGCCACGATCTGCCTCTGGCAGCGTCGAGACGGTGGCGATCTCAGTGAGCGCGCCCTTTTCCGAGTCATAGGCAAAGGAGGTGACGGTCATGAGCATCTCGTTGTTTACAAAGGCGTAGCGTCCGCTGGGATGAAACGCGAAATGACGCGGCCCACTGCCCGGTGCAACGGTGGCGAAACCATGGGAGCTGATTTTACCTGCCGCTGGATCGAGCTGATACACGAGCACCTTGTCCAAGCCCAGATCGCAGGCGAAACCGAAGCGATTGTCCGCACTGATGTTGAAGCTGTGGGCATGTGGACCGGCCTGACGCTTCGCATTCACGCTGCTGCCTTCATGCTGGATGAAGCTGCGGGGCTCACTCAACCCACCGTTTTCCAGGATCTGATAACTGGCGACACTACCGCCGCCGTAATTCGCAATGGCCGCCATTTTCCCACTGGGATCGACGGTGATGTGACACGGTCCATTGCCACCGGAGGAGACTTGATTGATGAGCTGCAAGCGCCCATCCGGCTGGGAGATCGTAAAAGCGCTGACACCACCCCCCTTCATCCCCGGCGTGCCCATCTCACCGACGGCATAGAGGTATTTTTTGGAAGGATGAATCGCCAGGAAACTGGGACTGCCCGTCTCAGCAGCGAGATCTGGCTCAGTCAAGTCTCCCGTGGCCGAGTTAAACAGGGCATGATGGATGCCTTTGCTACCGGACTTGGCATTCGTGTAACAGCCGAAATAGACATGGTAGCTGTCAGCCGCGAGAGCAGACGAAGCCAAAACCACAGCGATGAGAGGAGTGAGAGCGAGTTTCATAAAATATTAGTGTGCGCTTAAACGCAGGCTGAGGTCAAGCTTCTGAAAAAATCAGTCCAGACTTGTCTCCCGCTTCCATCATGGACTAGAACATCGTGAATTCATGAAAGCATCTCTAACCCTCCTCATCCTCACCTCTCTGCTGAGCCTCACCGCCTGCGACAAGCGCGGCCCTTTGCGCACCGAACTCACCCAGGCAGAAACCCAGATGGAGGAAAAGCAGGCCTTGGTGGTGAAGCTTCAGGAGGAACTACGCACGATGCCAAGCCTTGGGAAATACAACTTTGCCGGAGCCAGCCAAGTGCAGGCCATTCGTGCAGAAGTGGACAAACTGGAGGCTGAAATCAATCAGCTGAAAGCCGACAAAAAGGCCACTGAAGCCATCAATCAAAAGCTCCGAGATGACGTGGACGCCTACCTGGCCAAACACTCCAAGAAATAACCCCCCAACGACAAACAGCTCATGGAATCCAAATTTTATCTCTATTTTGTCCTGCTGATTGGCATCATCGGTGGCTGCTACACGATGTATCTGAATCAGGACATGGATGCGCTGAATCAGAAGCTGGTGCAGACCAAACATGCCGTCAGCAATGCCAACGGCCAGATCGAAAACACCCAGCGCCAGATTGATCAGAAAAAGGAAATCGCGGACACGATCCAGCTGATCGAAACCAAGAAGGCGGAAAAAGAAACTCTGCTGGCCGAAGTCAAATCCATCCAAGACTTGGAACCAGCTCTGGCAGAGGCCATGAATCAGGCCATCCAAAAAGTCCGCCGTGAATCAGTCGGCATGAGTTTTCCAGAACTCGGCTTGGTCAGCGGCACGCAGCTTAAAAATGCCGTCATTCAAAAAGTGGACGAGGAGGAAATCATCATCCAACACGCTGAGGGTGTGAAGCGCGCCAAGGCAGCCGATCTGCCGCCTGAGCTGAAAGACCGCTTCCGACTCGGAGCCCTAGCCACCAGTAAACCTGCGCCCGCTGCAGCCATGCCTACAGCTGAGGCTGCTCCCACCGCGCCCAGTGCTGAAGTCGTCTCAGCGGCCCGTCAGAAATATGACAAAAAACTCCTCGATGCCCGTCTGGCCACCGAGCGGATGCAGAAAGATCTGGCGGCCCTCAAGCAGCAACTTTCCCAGGCCGAATCTGACATGAACTCAGCCACCTCAGCCACGCGCAAATTCTACACCAAATCACGCCGGGATCAGATCAGCCTGCAAGTACAGGCCTTAGAGTCCCGCGTCACGAACGCTGAAATCGAATTGAAGCGCATCGAAGGCTCTCCTCCGATCGAGCCATAAGCTTCCAAGTTTGGATCACAGTTCGTCGCGGCTGAACATTGGGGAGAGGGCTCTGATACTGCCGCCACAGGGAGCCCCGAGACGCAGGGCCACCTGAACGGTGGGGAAAAAAGACTGCCAAGCAGCCCTGACATCCCAACGGCGCACAACAATGCCAAGCACCAGCGTCACCGCACAGGCCATCAGTAACAGCCCGGCAAACAACTGTGCGAGGGTTTGATGTGACTTGCCAAGCGTTTGCGAACTTTGCTCACGCTCCCGTTCCAACTGACTGAAGCTCTGAATCAGGACCAGCATCGCGTCACGGAGGCCCGATTCAGCGGATTTTGAGCGGTCATTCATGATCAGTCCGCATTGTTGTGAAATCAGGGCCAGCCGTGCTGAAGGATAGCGCTCCCACAATCCGGGTGAGATGGACAGGTTCAGCGAGTCTTTTGTACGCTCAAAGGCAAGCAGCACGGCATCAGCATCACCACTCCAATTCAACCTGGAGTCGCGAGCCAGTGTTTTGAGTGACTGCCCATCACTGAGAAAAGTGTCCGCACGCAGCCAGAAGTCGATGCCCAGCTCTAGTCTGGCCTTGCTCATCTCCCGGGTCAAAATCTCCCGACTCGCCTCACTCAAAGCATGAGCGTCATCATGCACACCATCTTTCGGCACGGCCTGCCCGAGCAAAGCCGTGTAAGGCCAGGCGAGCAGCAGGATGGGTGCGAAAAAAAATCGAAGCATGGTAGAACCATGGTGCATGAAGTCCTAGCTGACAACCGTGAGCCGTAAACAGCAAACAACCTTGCCAACAAAAGTCGGCAAGGTCGATTGTAGTCAGAGCATCAGCCCCGGAAAAACTTAGGCGACGATACGCTGGTAGTATTGCTGATAGACGTTTTCGTTCAGCTTGAGCTTGCCACGCACAGAGTCGAGAGCGGCGTTGTCAGCCTCGATCTGGAAATTGACAAAATAGCCACTGGTGACGTGACGTGGGCTGAAGGGGAACTGGCGTTTGCCGAGGTGGTCGATCTGTTGAAGCTTGGCGCCTGAGCTTTCGAAATCGCGGCTGATGCCGGAGACGAGTTGTTCGACGGTTTCTTCCTTGCCCTTCATGTCGAGGACGATCATGGCTTCGTATTTGCGTTTCATCGTGATGTTGAGGTTTTGTTTGGTTAGAGTGATTCGTTGCGGTTGAAGACGTTCATCGCTGCGCCAAGGCTATTTTGCAAGGAACTCATGACTGCATCAGCCGCTCTTTGGATAAAAATCTCCAAGGAAGGCCTTTCTTCTTCGCGAAATTTCCCCAGGACATGACCGACTAGCCGATCTCCTGAGGGGCGCCCCGAGTCAGTGGCGATACCAAGCTTGAGGCGAGGGAAAGCGTCTGTCCCGAAAGTATTGATCAATGATTTCATGCCATTGTGACCGCCGGCAGATCCCGAAAGGCGCATTCGCATCTTCCCGAGAGGCAGGTCCACATCGTCATAAACAACCAAAGTTTCAGCAGGCGCGATTTTGTAAAACTGACTCAACCCACGAACACTGCGACCGCTGTCATTCATGAAGGTTTGAGGTTTCAAAAGCCAGGCTCCTGAAATTTTGGCATTTAGGCCATGCCAACGTTTTTCCTCAGTGAATGAGGCTTTGAAGCGGCGGGCTAACTCATCGACAACCATGAATCCAATGTTGTGGCGGGTGTCTCGATAGTCGATTCCTGGATTACCCAAACCCACAATCAGTTTGGGAACCAAGTCACCTGGGTCGCGTGAAGTAGAAACATCAGCGGGCACCACAGGTGACTTCGTTCAGAATCCGGAAAAGGGTTACTTCTTGGCGGCAGCCTTGGCAGCAGGAGCAGCCTTGGCAGCTTTTGCGTCAGCTGCTGGTGTAGCTGCTTCAGCCTCCACTTTCGGAGCCACGCACATGATGACGACGACATCGCCAGCAAGCTTGGCACGGACACCTTCAGGAAGCTTCACTTCACTGACGTGAATGGAATTGCCCACATTCAGAGCGGAGACATCAACGCTGATGCGCTCAGGAAGATCTTTCGGCAAGCAACGGACTTCGAGATTGTGGTGGATGGCTTCGACAAGACCACCGAACTTCAAACCGATGGCGTCACCGACGAGGTCGAGTGGCACTTCGGCGTGAATTTCTTCGTCCATGGCGATCGCGTGGAAATCAACGTGGAGAATGCCGCCCTTGAGGTGGTCATGCTGCACTTCCTGAACGAGGGCGAGCTGTTCACCCTTATCCAGCTTGAGGCTGACGAGGATGTTATCAGAGGCGCTGCCTTGAAGGATTTTGCTGAAGGTTTTGCCGTCAACCTGCACATTCAAGGCAGGTGTTTTGCGGCCATAAACCACGGCTGGAATGCTTCCAGCCTTGCGCAGGCGTTTGACTGCGGCGGTTCCTTCGCTGGAGCGAGATTGTGCGGTGAGATCGAGAATTTTAGCCATGGTCCGTGAGTTCTCCTGAACAGTTATATTGGGGAAAAAGGGTCGCGAAAATACACGCCCATTTTTAGATGTCAAAGAGAGATGTGACAGACTCGTTATTGTGAATGCGGCGGATCGCCTGCGCCAGTAGCGGGGAAATATCCAGCGGCGTGACTTTTTCACCGTGCGCTTGAGGCACGGAATTCGTCGCAAAAAGCTCGATGATGGAGGACTTCTCGATGCGGCTGCGGCCTTTATCTCCAAGGACTCCGTGAGAAACACCCGCGTAAATATTCTTCGCCCCATGCTTGCGCAAAAGCTCAGCAGCAGCGGTCAGCGTCCCGGCGGTCTCAGTGAGGTCATCGACGAGCAAAACATTTTTACCGTTCACGTCACCGATCACGTTCAGAGCCTCCACCTCATCCGCGCTGACGCGATTTTTCGCCACGATGGCCATCGGAGCCTTCAGCGCCTTGGCGTAGGCATGAGTCATCTTGATGCCGCCAACATCCGGCGAAACCACCACCAGATCCTCAATATTGCGCTCCTTGATGGCTTTCATCAGCACTGGCCCGGCGTAAAGGTGATCCACTGGAATATCAAAGAAGCCCTGAATCTGGCCGGCGTGCAGATCCATGGTCAGCACACGGTTCACACCACTGGCGACCAGCAGGTTGGCGACGAGCTTGGCCGTAATCGGCACACGCGGACGGTCTTTGCGATCCTGCCGGGCATAGCCAAAGAAGGGCAGCACAGCCGTGATGCGGTGAGCGCTGGCACGTTTGACGGCATCCACCATGATGAGCAGCTCCATCAGGTTTTGATTCGTCGGTGGGCAGGTCGGCTGCACGATGAAAATGTCACGTCCGCGGATGTTTTCGAGGATCTGCACAAAGGTCTCTCCATCAGGGAAGGTCGTCAGCTCGGTGGCACAGAGTTTGATGCCGAGATTATCGCATATAAGGTGCGCCAGTTCGGGGTGAGCAGTGCCGCTAAGGACCTTCAGAGTGTCATTCATGGGAAAGTGGAGATAGGCGAGTCCGTCACGGAAATCAACCCGCGCTGTGAAGTGCTTTGTAAATGGCCGTTCAATGTCGTTGAGTCCTGGGCACGAGGGCCAGGTAGTTGCGCACGGTGCTCCAGCCAGGTTGGTTGATCTCGCGGCCATCATTCAGGCGGGCGAAGAAGGCGGTGGAGCGGCCGCCGTCGAGATTGAGGGCGCGGTCCAGTCGCAGACCGGAGACCAGTCCGGGAGTGGCCAGGAGCTCAGCCAGACCATGCAGTGAAACCGAGCTGGTCACACCGATTAGCCAGCCGTTTTCACCATCCGTCGCCACAAAACTGCGCGCGGCAGTTTTGCTGGCATTCAGACCTGTGATGGGTTGCCCACCAGAGAGCAGTCGCGGCCCGGCTTGCAGAAGATCGCTGGCAGCTTCTGCGCAGCTGGATTCGCTGTTCCAGACCAGTGCAGGACGCCCCTGAATGACACGCACCATGCCGGAAACGAGTGCGGAACGGGTGAACTGGCCCATGCGGCGGCCATCGGCGATCACGAGGCCGAGTGGCGTGAAGTCTGGCTGGAAATAACCACCATTGACGCCTGCGATGGCTGCGGCCTGGCGCATGGAA
This sequence comes from Verrucomicrobiaceae bacterium, assembly GCA_947463285.1. GTDB lineage: Bacteria > Verrucomicrobiota > Verrucomicrobiia > Verrucomicrobiales > Verrucomicrobiaceae > Prosthecobacter. The sequence goes on from CANHTV010000083.1 coordinate 9,197, forward strand.
TCACCCAGCGTGTCACTCAAAGTCCAGGACTGCGGCTGATCCACGACACGAAGCGTCGCGTGACAATCATCGAAGCGCACCAAAGACACCGTGACCTCGCCTTCATGCCCAATGACGCACAGTTGCCGCCAGGAGGCGAGAGCTGACATGCCAGCGGCTTCTTCATGAATGACACGCCAGTTCGCCGGAGCCTCCACAACATTAGGAGGAGGCTGTGGCTGACTCGGGGGCAAACTGGGCTCTGGCGATGTCCAAACGGGCTGCAGCTGATAAGCACAGGAGACCAATCCAGCGGCCAGCCACAAGGCACCCAGCAGCCTGCTCATGACAGATTCGCCTCCATCCAGCTTCGCATTTCAGCCAGGGCACGAGCGCGATGACTGAGCTGGTTTTTCAACTCCGCAGGCAGCACGCCGAAGGTGTCGGCGTAGCCTTCTGGCTGAAACAACGAATCATAACCAAAGCCTCCACCTCCCTGCTCTTCCGTGCGCAGCCGGCCTTCCACGGAGCCCTGAGTCGTGTGCAGAGTCTTGCCATCACGAGCCAAAACCAGGCAGCAGCGGAAGCGCCCCTCAAAAGTCGTGGGCGGCAGCTTGGCCAGCTCCTCCCTCAGTCGTTGGCGATTATCCGCATCCGTGGCAGCGAGGCCAGCATAACGGGCAGAATAGACTCCTGGCTCGCCATTGAGAAGATCCACTTCCAGGCCGGAATCATCCGCGATGACCAGCAGTCCGGGCAGCGCCGCACTGGCAGCTTCCGCTTTTAAAATCGCATTCGCCTCAAACGTGGTCCCGGTCTCCTCAGGCAGTGTTACGTGTGGATAATCACGAAGGCCTAGAACCTGCCAGTCAGCCCCGAGCATGGCAGCGACTTCCTGGACTTTGTGAGCATTTGAGGTCGCGAAGATGATGGTGGGCATGGGATGATGAGGAATAAAGAACTCTGTGATAAGCGCGGAATGAATCGACTAAAGAGGTTTGAATACCAAATGTCTAAATCCGAATGACGAAGGAAAGCCTCAATGCACTTGACCTGATAATCCTGGATTTGTCGTATCAGCCTGCGGCGGCTGCGATGCAGTCGGTAAAGGCGTGGCCCCTTTTCTTTGGGTAAGCATGGCAAGCTCCAAACAGGACTCAAGTCTAACGATGGAGACACGCTCAAAAGGCCGGATTAAGTGGATCACGAAGATCATTAGCAAGCTCAGATGCCAGTAGGGATAAGGCGACGAGTCGCATTGTGCGTGCTTTAAGAATACCCATCCCCAAAAAGGCAAGAATAACAGCTCAAAGTAAAAACCCGCCTGCAAACAAACTGTCTGCAGCATTTCTGCCCGGAGCGAGCGGGCTCTTTCGGACTGATCCAAAATGCTCAAACCTTCGAGATACCAATCTTCCAGAGGTTCATCGAAAGACTGCGCCTTGCGATGCTTCAAGCTTGGGTGGTTTAAAATCTGCTCAAACATAAGGCCGCATTCTGTCCAACTGGTCGCAGAAAAAAAGAGGATTCTTGGCAGCTGCCTGTTCGGCTGACGTTTGGATTCGTAGATTTCACCACACATGCCGCCACTGCTAACTGTCACTCATCGCCGCGGGATTTATCTGCCCGAGGCGGATTTGTGGCTGGACCCGCACTTCGGGGTGGAGCGGGCTTTCATTTCCCATGCACACTCGGATCACGTCGCGAAGCATCAGATGACGTTTTGCTCCGAGCTGACTCAGCATCTGATGAATGAACGC
>CANHTV010000084.1 GCA_947463285.1 Verrucomicrobiaceae bacterium
TGAAGCACGGCATCATCGCCCTGGTGAAGCCGGACATGCCGAGCGTCTTCATTGCGCCAGACGATGCTGTCTTTGATAAGAACGTCAGTAACATTGAAGAGGTGCTTGCCCGCAAAGGCCCTGTCATCGCCGTCACCACCGAAGGTCGCACGGAGTTGGAACGCCTCACGGAAGATGTGATCTATGTCCCCGACTGCCCAAGCTATCTGAGCCCGTTGCTCACAGTGATCCCGTTGCAGCTTTTCTCCTATTACACCGCCGTCGCGCGTGGCTGTGATGTGGATAAACCGCGCAATCTGGCGAAGAGTGTGACGGTAGAGTAAATGACTTCATGAGGTGCTGCTAACCGCGTCTTGCCCATCCAGACGAGGCCATCACTGGGAAATTCCGACAGGTTCGGTGGTTCATGGCGGCCTTGCTTGACGGCCATGATCCATGCCGCCCGTCTCTGCACTGCCAGGGACGGGCGAATGCTGAGCTCTGTCTTCCTGCTACTCGCAGGCGGCGGACACGCTGCCTCCGTCAGTTTGCACTGCGCTTTGATGCCGTCGGTCAAGAGTGCACGCTAAACTCTTGGCGGACTACTTTTGAGGCACTCTTAAACGTCGTTGATGCCTTTCATCACTGATCTAGGATTGGAGCTAGCTGAGGGTAGCGGCGGACGTAATCAGCGACGGCGCGTGGGTTCTTTTCCTGCCAGTCGCTCAATACGGTTTCCATCATCTCCAGACGCAACTCAGGCTGTCGTATGCCTGCAGCGACGGTGAGCGCCGTTTCTGGTCGGCTTTCTGTCCAGGCTCCGGTGAGATGCTGCCTTGCAGTATCGCTGCTTTGGAGGTTCGGGTTTTGATTAATCCAAGCTGCAAGCTGATCGGGCGCGGCGCTAGCCCAGGTTGAAAGGATCTGTTCCTGCATGGTGGCGCGTTGATCTGGCAGCTGAATGGCATTTGCATATTGAAGCGCGAGAGCCGGCTCATCGGCAGCCCAGGTTCCCAGTGTTCGCAATGTCATTTCGCTTCGGAGATCCGCATCTTGTAGTTGGTTGATCCAGCCCAAGGCTTGATCTGGTGCAGCTGCTGCCCAGGAAGAAATCACGGTGCCTGTGGCCGTGATCCGTAAATTGGAATCAGTCAGTTTTTGCGCCCAAGCGGCTGCCGCCAAGGGATCGCTTTCAGTCCACGCTTGAGCGACGATGCTTGCGAGGGCAGCATCTTGGGGGTGCGCGTCTAACCAGGCTGCGGCTTGAGCAGGGTATTGATCTGACCATTCTGAAAGAACAGACGTGAGGGCCGTCTCACGAAAATCTCCGACGGGGAGTTCACTGGCCCAGGCGGCTCCTTCGTCTGGAGCCGTATTTGCCCAATGCTCCATCACCACACGGATGGCGGTACTTCCCGCAGGAAGATTGGCTTTTTCTAAAGCCCATTTGGCAGCGGCTGAAGGATCACTCTGAGACCATGTTTGAGCAATAGCCTCGATGGAGCTGGCACGCGCATTGCCAGTCAGTTTCGTATTGGCCCATTCGGCAGCTTCTTGGGGTGACTTCACTGCCCAGGCTGCAGTGGTGGCGGCGTATGCGGTGGCGCGTAATTCGCCTGGAGGAAGGGTGGCGCAGGCATTTAGCGCCGCTTCTGGGTCAGATGCTGCCCAGGTGCTGAGCAGTTGTTTTAAGTAGGCCTGCTTGTCGGCGAGACCTGGGATGTTTTCCAATTCAGCAAAGGCAGACTCGGCGTCTTTCAAGACTGCTGTTTCGGCGAGAGCGGTGAGGTTTTGGCGGCGCTTACTAACATCGAGATCAGCGAGTATTTCAGTGAGACTACCCGTTGACGTCTGAAACCCCGCAACCGAAACCGACTCGTTTTTTGGGTGCACTGATGGAAGCGTCGCTTCGTCTGGACGTTCTCTATAATCGGAGGTGCCATACCACCAACCAAGATGACTCAGTGCTAGCGCCACAAGCCAGACCAGATTTTGAGTGCGAGGATTCATTGCCTTTGATGAACGAGCCGCATGAGATGTTCATGCGGCTCGTCTAGTTTCAGGTGTTACAGTGGATTGATTAGGCGGAGGGCAGAGCGAAGGTGCCAGTGTCGCTGTCTTTCATCGCACCTTTGTCGTACTCGTTACGGGAGAAGGTTCCGTTGGCGAAGTTTAAGGTGTAATCATCCCATTTGTCCGTCTTGAAGCGCAGGCGCAGGGTCGCTGTGCTGCCGTTCGGCGTGTAGATGTACGTGAAGGGATCACTCTCGGTCGTGTCTGTCTGCCTGCCGCTGCTTTCGGTTAGAAAAGTCAGCCGTTCAGGGAGTTGAACACCGCCTTCACTGACAAGGTACTCCAAGCCAGTGATGGCCGTCGGCGCATTACCGTCACCGAGTTGAGCACCGGTAATCCCCGGGCCTGCATCATCATCGTCTTGATCATCGTCCGTGCCGTCGTTGTCATCGTCATCATCGTCATCGTTATGACGGCCATCGCCATCTTCATCTTTGTCACGGCCACGGCGGCGACCATCTCCATCGGTGTCGTCCTCATCGCGGTCACCATTGCGACGGCCGTCGCCGTCGATGTCGTCTTCATCAGGGGAGTCATCATTACGCCCGTCACCATCGATGTCATCTTCGGAGTCGCTGTCATCGGCCTTGCCATCGCCATCAATATCTAGCTCTGAGCTGGAATCGTCGCGGCGTTCATCGCCATCAATGTCATCTTCATCCAAGTCATCATCCTTTTTATCGTCGCCATCAATGTCGTCTTCGGACGGATTATCATCGCCTAGGCCATCACCGTCGATGTCGGATTCGGAAGGATTGTCGTCACCACGGCCATCGCCGTCGATGTCATGTTCTGAGGGATTGTCGTCCGCTCTGCCATCGCCATCAATGTCATCTTCATCCAAGTCATTATCCTTTTTATCGTCGCCATCAATGTCGTCTTCGGACGGATTATCATCGCCTAGGCCATCACCGTCGATGTCGGATTCTGAGGGGTTGTCATCCGTTTTGCCATCGCCGTCGATGTCTGTCTCGAGAATGGAATCATCATCGCAGCCATCGCCATCGATATCGGATTCCGAGCTATCGCTGTCATCATAACCATCGCCATCGATATCATCTTCTGAGGCGTCGTCATCGGCCTTGCCATCCCCATCGATGTCTTTTTCAGTGCTTTGGCTGTCTTTTCGGCCATCACCATCAATGTCGGTTTCTGAAGGGTGGTCATCTGGCAAGCCGTCGCCGTCGATGTCATCTTCAGTAAGATCGTCGTCAGATTTGCCGTCACCGTCAATATCGGTTTCCAGCTCCGAGCTATCGGACTTTTCATCACCGTCGATGTCTTTTTCGCTCGAGCTGTCATCGAGTCTGCCGTCACCGTCGATGTCTGTTTCAACTGGGTTGTCATCGTTGAAGCCGTCGCCATCAATGTCGAGTTCAAGGACATCATCATCATTGAGCTCATCATCATCGATATCAAGCTCGAGGGGGCTGTCGTTTTTTAAACGATCACCGATGTAACGGCCTGCGAGAGGGCCTGATTTGGCCGTGCCACCGTCAACATTACGATCCAATCCGTTGGGGATACCATCGTTGTCGATGTCAGGGTCAGCGCTGTTAATGATGCCGTCTTGGTCCAGGTCGCGGGTAGTTGCGGCATGAAGACTTTGTGGCAAAGCACAGGGCAGAGCCATACCAAAAGCGATAGCTAGGAGGCGTGTGCGTTTCTTTTTCATAGTGTTAAACCAAATGGTTGTGGGTTAATTTTTTCTTCAATTTAATATTCATCTCAATGAATACATTACGATCCTATGAAACCAGTAGTGGCGGCGATAGTATCCGTATTTACTAGAATATGGAATTTATCTCTATTCTAATCATAAGTTGTGGTAACACACTTTTTCTCATAAATGATTATCAATTATGCCACTTTTCCCATTAAGCGCACGGTGTTATCTATGAGTGGTTTGGGAGAGCACAAAATAGTCATTTTTGTCGTCCCTCTCCCGCTTTGGACGGCTGATGGGGCCTTTGTCGGGCAGCTTTTTCGATGTGCGTGTGCTTTCAGGGGTGTCTTTGCCTCTCGGGGGCTGCTTTGAGGACTCGGCGCCGACTTTAACCAACAAGGCACGCGTAGCGGTCCATCTGGTAAACTAGGTTGCTCAGGTGGTTGTGCTGCGTGGCTCGTGTTCAATGGCGCTGAAAAGTCCTCCACCTCGTTCTGTCTTGCGGTAGCGTGTCATGCCCTTTGACATGGGTCTCGTTTCCCATGCTTCAACGCGCTACCTAGGAATTTGAGGTTTCCAGAGGTGCCCTCAAACCCCAAGGCAGGTTCAACTTCGAAAGGTCTGATTTCAGGATGCCTCACCTGTAGCGCTTCCTTCAAAAAGATAAATGCATCACATGATGCCAGAATGAGCCCTTGAACTAAGCCTAAATCGCCAGACAAAAGAGGGTGCCCTTTGGTGGTCATCACTAGTCAAACATTAGGGGCTCTTCAACGTGATGTGGATGAACCTACCAGCAAGAATCAGCAGGATCACCGGAGCCACCAGATGACTGCCCTTGAACCTCGCTGAGCAAGGCTGCTGAAGAATCTGGCTGGGCGGATTCGAGAAGAGACCAAGCTTCAGTGAACCGGGATGGGGAGGCCTTGTGCGGAGGGCAGATAGGCAGGAATTTCTGGCTCGATACTAGGCAGAATTCTAAAAAGAGACCTTATTGGGTTAACTCACAAGTAGTCTTTTAAAATATTCATTAAACCTAAATATCAGGATATTTTGAATACATTAAATCAGAGCTGTAACCTATCGCGCAGAAGGCTAATAAGCCTTCTGGGTTGTGCAGGCTCCGGAAGTCTTGCAGTTCAAAATGCAGAAGCACATGATTCTTCTAGCCATGGAAATTCAAGCTCATTGCCAGCACTGTTTTTCGATGGACATCATGCCTATGCCACAGGCTACCATCCGATCTATATTCATCATATTGTCTCTCACGCGAATTCCCTAGCTCACCTTCCTTATAAGCTTGGCGGCGGACATCGACAGCTAATTGATGATGGGTATGATTGCTCTGGTAGTATATCCTACGTCCTGTTCCGCTCAGGATTGCTGACCGCTCCGCTTACGTCAGTTCAATTCGCGCAATATGGCAACTCCGGACCGGGAAAATACGTTACTCTCTTTGTGAAGCCTGGTGAACATATTTTTATGACCGTGTGCGGTCTTCGATATGACACATCGGGAACAGTATTTCATGAAGGGCCTCGCTGGAGAACGACGCCTCGAAACTATCATGGGTTTCTACAACGCTCTATTGCAGGACTGTGATCACAGATAACCTGCATCTGACGGCCCCAATTTATATTCCAGCTACGTGCTAATCGTCAAACGAAGGAAGATTAGGACACCTTTTTGACATAGGGACAGACGCGGCTCCACCTTCAAACCACGCATTTTCAATTCATGGACCAACGAAGATTCACACGCACTGCGCAGCAGACTTGTCCCCAAAGCTTCCATTACCTCAATGGACAGTTCATCCATCGCCTAGAACTCTTCGTCGGGAGCATCGACCTTAGACTTGGAGGAGGAGTGAGCACGGCGGACGATGGCGTGTCGGAGCACGAGGCTGCCAAAGTTCATGCGTAGCCAGAGCTTGAGCCGCGCCGGCGCAGGGAGGTGATGAGCTGGGCCTCAAGCAGCGGATGCAGCTTATCGACTGCCTTGAATTTCAGATGCAGCCACCCCGCCACGAAGACATCTATGCGGTAGCACCAGTCCAACTTCGTGCCTTTGTAGATGATTGGCAGAGGCACTTGGCATTCGTGTTCGATGCCCATCGCTAGCAGCTCCAGATGCAATGCCCGCACATAGTCCGCCTGATCGAGGCACGGTCCGAACTCCCGATACACCGCAAGAGATCAGAAGACCGCAGAGAATACCCTTCCAAATTTCATCTTTGCGGTCTGCTATACTCTGCAGTGTCAAAAGGCAGTGGCTGGCGCGGATCGTGAATGCTCTGCGAACCCAGTGGGAGAGCGTAAAGGAGCCACGCTTGGCAAAGCTCTGGGCCGATGTGCAGAAGGATTTACGACGCGAGTGGACGCTGACGGAACTGGCGCATCACAGTCATTTTAGCCCGGAGTATCTGCGCCGCCTCTGCATGCGTGAACTCGGCCGCAGCCTGATACAGCACCTCACTTGCCTGCACATGGGACTGGCTCGGTGACTTTTGGAGCCGTAAAACGACAAGCTGGAGGTCGTAGCAACCAGAGTTGGCTTCGCGAACGCGGCCATTTTCTCCCGAGCCTTCCGCCGGTGGGTGAGGCTGGCTCCTGGGGCGTATCGTGGCAAAGCTAGGTGAGCAATTCGTCCAAGCAGTCGCTTGGCGGTCGATTCGAATGATGCTCTCTTCCAAACCGCATGCCAGAACATACCACCGACGAGATCACCCTTTTTCGCCAATCTTGGACCCTCTACGACTCCATCTCGGAGATGAACTACATGTTTCATCGCGAGATCTACGCGCACATCACCGCGTTGCTGAGTCAGCGGCATGCGGACGGCCCGTATTCGCTGCTTGATCTTGGCTGTGGGAACACACGTTTTATCGCCCCTTGTCTCAAAGAGGCCACACCCAGCCGCTATTCGGGGGTGGATCTCTCAGAGGCCGCTTTGAACGAGGCACGTGAACATTTGAGCGGCCTCGAAAATGTGGCGCTACATCACCAGGACATGCTGCAAGCTGTGCAGGCCGCCGACTCGTCTTTTGATGTCATTTTCAGCGGCTTTGCCGTGCATCACCTTGATGCGGAGGGCAAAAAGCAGCTTTTCCATGCCTGCGCATCGAAGCTCGCCGATGGCGGCCACTTCATCCTGGTGGATGTGGTGCGAGAGGAGGGCCAGACGCGTGAGCAATACCTCGAAGGCTACCTCAATTGCATGCGTACGCAGTGGACGGCGGTGCGGCCCGATCATCTCGAAGAAGCCTGCGCTCATGTGGCCGCTTACGACTTCCCCGAGACGTTTACGGATCTCAAGCGCATGGCCGCAGAGGCTTCTCTGAAGGACGCCCGTGTGGTGGATCGCTTTGCCCAGCATCATGTCCTCGTCTTCAGCGCCTGAAAGAGGCTCCAGAGACTGCCAGAAAACTGCTTTTGAAGGTGCTGGATGAGTAGCCCTGGACGTGGGAAGGGACAGGGTGTGAGGGATCCTGACTTGGCTTGTTGCCTCTGCGGTTTGCCCCCAAAATCAGACTCCTAGGAAATTGCTTTTAAGGGGCCGAGCCGGAATTACGCGAGTATGTGGGGGTGAGGAGGGCTGGGGAGCATTGGCTCGGCAAGATCAGCGCTCCGCGAGAAAATGAGCTTTAGTGAAAGCTCAAACCGAGGCAAGCCGCATGCAGCAACAACATCTGCGCGACTGACATTCATGCATCCATGCGGGGCCGACGGTAAATCCAAAATTGAGAGATTGCGATGGTCAAAATCATCACCGTGTAAGCCACCAAAGCAAAAGGAAGTAAAAGCGGTAAATAAAAGAGCACTAAAGAATCGTGGCTTCCAGGAACCATCAGGCCACCAGCCCCCATCAAAGCTCCGCCCATCAATCTTTGGATCATTCCCTGAAGATGCATCCCTCCAATTGGCCGAGACGATGTCTTGGTCAAGCCACCCCAAATTGCCCCGCCCAACAAGGCCATGAAGAGCAGCAATCTGGGCATGAAATTTACGACCTCATTTCTTTTGGCTAGATCAATTAAAAAATCGCTAAACGCCCATGGCCCATAAACCAGCATCAAGGTCAATTGAGCGATAGCAATCACGATTGTAGCCATACGAAAATGCCAGAGATGCTTTCTCAAATAAAAAAGACGCGCAAGCATACCAGCCACAATCAACACAACCAACCAAGGCGGTATGAGCTGAAATGCTGCGCGAGTTTGACTGCTTGGCAGATAGACGTCCAAGTTCAATCCATAGAAGGCCGTTGAACCAACCCAAAAGCCTAGAAGAGTGAAGCTAAACATCCATTCAAAATTGCCAATGCGAGAAATGGTGCCAACGACACAGGCGCCATTTATCACGGCACCTAAACCTAACAGGGCTGCCCCCAGAACAGTCAACCAAGTAATATCCCAGGCAATAATGGGCTGCTTGGTCAACTTTAAGGCCCAAAAAATGAAGAGGCCGCCGGCAACCCATACAGCTGCCTCGAGAAGGGCAAAAAAACGGCTGCCACGACGATGAATCACGATCTCATCAATAGCTGCAACCGTGCAAGTGCCGCCTCGTTGAATGGCAAACCCCAGAAGGCCTGCCAGTGCAAAGGCAATCAGAAAGTAAAAAAGATCAGAGGGCATCAAAGGTAAGCGCCAATTTTATCAACGGCTAGGAAATTGCTTTTGAGTGGGGCGCAGATCTGGTTGGCCCTAGACCTAGAGCAACAAAAGCGTCTGAGGGAGTCTGACTCTGCATGCTGTTGCTTTGGTTTTTTAACCAAGTTCAAAAGTCGTGATTCCAAATACCTTGCTTATATTTGTATTAGGTTTTCCCCCCAAATACATTCGAGCGCATTCAAAAACGTATTTGGCCCCATATTGACCAACGAGTTCTACGGCTCCCTTGTTAATGACGGGAATGTCCAGAAAGACTGGCTGGCCAATAGATGCATTGAGACAGGCTCGATACAATTCCTCCGCCACTTCACTTGTATCGGCAAATAGCGGCCCAATTTTGTAGCCTTCGATTGCCTTTCGAACAACAGCATAACCCCATATTTGGTTATCCCGGATGAATTTGAACCCCTGGCTATCGGGTATGCTCAACCAACTGCGTAAAAAAACCTGCCTTCCGTAACCGACACAGTCTCGGTCGTAATCGATCAGTTGCTCATAGTCATGAACGTTGATGGGCGTTATTTGGTGACTGACGGTAAACTCGCTTCCCATGCGTTCATACCGTTCATCCCTGAAGGCTACATGGAAGCCGCCTTTTTCATAGAAAGGCTGCATGGCTACCACACCATCCATCCCAATCGCTGCACCGTGGTCCAGCCGTCCAATCAGCAGATCTCTTCTCAGATGCCAGAGTTTTCTGCCAATGCCTTGTCCCCGGTGCTTGGGATGCACGATGAAGAGTCCCATGAATCCAAAGGCCTGATGGTAGGAAACCACAGCCCCCCCTGCAATGAGAGTCTCGCCCGCATAAAATCCATAGAAGCCTTCAGGGTCTGTTTCCCAAAAGACTTCATGATCATGAACGCCTGGATTCCACCCCTCGGCCGCTGCCCATGTCACCAAAGTTTGCAAGCCTTCTCGGGTGAGTTTTCTCAGTTCTAAATTGTTCGTCTCAGTCATCGTCACGCTTAGCCATTCATGTCAGATTCTTATGATTTTGAGCCCTTTCAACGAAACGCTCAAGTGAAAGTGAATGGATAGCTCAATCACCAGGCTATCTCGAATATAAAAATCGCACCACAACATCGTAACGAGAAGTTAACGCCTCAAGTCAAGGGCACTGGTTTCTTCAATAGCACTTCCAAGCTGGTAACCTTTGATCATCAGAGGCAAGGTTTCGTCGACCCATTCGAAAAACGCTAACTCGCCTTGAGCGATTTTGGCTTCCAAAACCTCTTTTTCCAATAATTCTTGGGAAAGGTCCAAGTAGGTTCCGCCCATCAAGTGTCTGAACTCATGTTGGAAGATAACCGCCGCAAATCCATCCAATCTTCCCTTCTGCATTTCACCTTGCTCATTCTGGCACTCATACTCAATCCACTCAAAGCTTGCTAAGTTTCCTCTAGGTTCTCCGTGAGCGCTGAGGCAGCCATGCCAAAAGTTTTTTCGAAGAGTCGAGACTTGAGTGATTTTTGGGTTGATGAATACTTGTCTAGCTACAGGTCCTAAAACCTTGTACCTCGGATTGTCTTCCTTGGCTTCGATGATGAATAGTTGGAGTCTTTTACCGATTTGATTGGCTGCAATTCCCACCCCTGATTTAGCCTGCATGACCGCATACATGTGGTCGATCAACGCATTCAGCTCCGCTGTTTTGAACTCTTCGTCTGTGATCCTTCTGGGAGCTAAATAAAGGGTGTTGTGTTCACGTCCAGCAGAGCCCAACGGAACATGCTGAACGACCTCCAATCCGTCCTTCGGCACCTTTAGGGTAAGCGCTTCATTTTCATCATTACAAAATTGGCGTAGAGTAGTCATCGAAAGGCGATCAAAAATGGTTTTCCGGGAGCTGTAATGGGCAAGGCAGGCTTGATAGCTAACTTAAGGGTTAGCAAATTGCTTTTCAGTGACGGGGTCACATCATGCCGTCCTATCAACGCTCCTGAGCAACGTTATCCTACCCCATGGCAGAGTGTGTTTGTCAGACAGTTGCAGCCTAAGGTTATTTCCCCTCAGGTTCACCCAAACAAACTCATCTGCCCCGCGTCCTCGTCACTGCGCGGCTTCTTCCGCGTCTTCGCGGGCACGCTGGTGGCGACGGGCACCTCTTTGACGCTTTCGGCGGGCTGGTGGCCGGATTCGAGTTGTTGGAGGACTTCTTTGGCTCGCGCGATGACGTTTTCGGGGAGGCCGGCGAGGCGGGCGACCTGGATGCCGTAGCTTTTTTCGGCGCAGCCGGGGAGGATCTTGCGGAGGAAGATGATCTGCTGGTTCCACTCCTTCACGGCAACGTTGTAGTTCTTCACAGCGCTGCGGCTTTGCGAGAGCGCGGTGATCTCGTGGTAGTGGGTGGCGAAGAGGCAGCGGGCACCGATGTGATCGTGCAGATGCTCGGCGACGCTCCAGGCGATGCTGAGGCCGTCGAAGGTGCTCGTGCCGCGGCCGATCTCATCAAGGATGACGAGGCTGCGCTCGGTGGCGTTGTTGAGGATGAGCGAGGTCTCGTTCATCTCGACCATGAA